>JAZSCC010000093.1:0-17246 GCA_045602685.1 Acutalibacteraceae bacterium
GGCGAAACGGTTTCGTTTCGCCATTTGTTAAATGCTAGGGGAATAATAATGGAAAATTTAAGAATTTATAGAGTTGAAGATAAATATATTCGCTATCTTCATAGTATAGATGACAAAGTTCAACACAACAAAAATGCCAAAAGACCATATGTTGGCGTAGTGTTTTCTTTCGGTGGGTTTAAGTATTTTGTTCCAATGGAATCTCCAAAACCTAACCATTCAAAAATCAAATCCGGCAAACATATCTTGCGTCTTAAAAACGGTGAGTATGGACTTTTGGGTTTTAATAATATGATTCCTATACATAAAGACGCACTAATTAATTTTGATATATCGAAAGAACCGGACGAAAAATACCGAAATCTTTTAAAAAATCAAATTATACTTTGTAACAAACTCAAAGCAGATATTTTAGACCATGCTCAAAAAACATATTTTGGTGTTATCAATGGAAACGAATTTTTAGTAAATATCTCTTGTGATTTTAAAAAATTAGAAAAAGCAAGCAAAAACTATAATCCGAACTATTGACCGAAAAGGAATTAATAATTCCCTCATTTTGCATACTATGCTACAAGTTGCTATCAATTTTGAATGACTGGTTTTATAATGCAAATTATCCGTCCGAAACGCTTCGGACGGATTGTTTTTTATATAAAGACAAAAAAGTCCCCACCGAAAATCAATCTCAATTCTCGGTGGGTATCAATTCTGAATCTCTATGATAGTTTACCTCTCATATCTCAAAATTTATATATTAAAGTTTAACACTATTAAATTGTAATTGTTTGGTTTTGTTCTTTTTAAGAACCGTTACTCAATAGCACATCGGTCTCACCTATCTAAAACTTATCAGCCTGACGCTTGTTTCTTCACAATAATGCGCTTTTCTTTAACCCTTAAACCATTGGTAACACCAAACTTCTGATTATTGTTACTTTTAAGCCTCTAATTTAACTGTATTTCGGACTCATTCCTTTTCAAAATTATAGTTTTGAGGTTTTTAACTTAACTGTTCTTTGGACTCATTCCTTTCTATTTTATTTCCACCAAAATGCACCGGTGGTTCGTCTAACATTTTCATCGGAATCAGTCCCCTTTCTTACCCTTACTGTATCGTGGTTTATTTTTTACGTTTTGTCTTTCCTTTGACTACATTATACACAAGACGTGGACATTTGTCTATTCGCAAAATCAACAAAGTATCAAAAAAATCTTTGTTTATCTCGTCAGTTGACATTTTTGCAGAAAAATGATAAAATAGATTTGTTAATTGGTTTTAGAAGCGTTCCGTGTTATGCTTACACGGAGCGCTTTTACATATTGACCGCTTTTCAGGTTAAAATACCATTAAAAATAAAAGGCGGTAAACTTATGGCAAAAAGACAAGGAAAACGCACAACTGTTTTAGAAAACAGTGTTTATATTGGTTCTTTCTCGGCGGCGGTAGGTCCAAAGGAATCGGACGGCCCTCTCGGTAAATATTTTGACAACACGTTTCAGGATGAGCTGTTGGGACAAAAATCGTTTGAAAAAGCTGAAAGTAGACTGCAACAAATTTCAGTCAACACTACTTTGAAAAAAGCCGGCCTTAGTCCTTGCGATATAGATATGATATTTGCAGGAGACCTTTTAAACCAGTGCATCGGAAGTGCATACGGTCTGCGTGAATTAGGCATTCCGTTTATAGGATTATATGGCGCCTGTTCCACCATGGCTTTAAGCACAATAATAGCCGCAACTGCAGTCGAAAGCTGTGCAGCAAACAAAGCAATAGCGGTCACGTCATCACACTTCTGCAGCTCAGAACGACAGTTCCGCTTTCCTCTTGAATACGGCGGACAACGGCCTCCTACAGCACAATGGACCGTGACCGGCGCCGGCTCCACGCTCTTAAGCAGAAGTCTTAAAGGCCCGAAAATCAACGCCTTTACAGTAGGAAAAATAATCGACCTTGGTGTTACAGATATGAATAACATGGGAGCCGCAATGGCCCCTGCTGCTGCGGATACTATTGCGGCTTTCCTTTATGATACCGACACATCAGCCTCTGACTATGACCTGATTTTAACCGGTGATTTAGGGTTTACCGGCAGTGACCTTTTATTACAATTATTAAAGAAAAAAGGTATTATCCTTCCCAACCACAACGACTGCGGAATGATGATTTTTGACCGCAAAAAGCAGGACGTTCATTCCGGTGGCTCCGGTTGTGGCTGCTCGGCATCTGTATTATGTTCATATATTTTACAAAGAATGGTCAACGGGCAACTAAACAACGTACTTTTCTGTGCGACTGGCGCCTTAATGTCCCCTACCGCCTGTATGCAAGGTGAAAGCATCCCCTCTATTGCACATCTGATTCATCTTTCAACTAAATAACGTTCAAGGCCCGTGTTTTGCCCACGCCACGCAAGGCGTTAAACACGGGCTTTTATATATTCCTTTCATTTAATAACGTGAGCATTAATATATTGATTCGTTTTTTCAGAGAATTTATTCTGTGATATCTGTTTGAATTTTCAAAATTTTTACAACTTCCCTGGCAAAATGCCAGAAATAGATATTGACAAAATTTAGTATATGTACTATAATAGTAAAAAAGACACGTGGGGTTGCCCGACGGAGTTTATGGAGGAGAATATAATGGCTAAAATTGATAAAAGCGCTCTAACAAGAGCTGAAATTATTAGCGAAGCCACAAAACAGTTCCTTGATAAAGGTTATACGCACACAACTGTGTCATCTATAGCAAAGGAATTGGAAATGAGCCCCGGCAACTTGACCTTTCATTTTCCGACCAAAGAACATCTGCTTGCGGTACTCGTAGATATGCTTTGTGACTACCAATGGAAAATGATAGAGCGAGAGGCCGATGAAAAAGACGGCTCTATTATGGCAATGTGTTTGGAACTTACAACAATGACAAGTGCATGTGAGGATGACGAAGTTATTAAAGACTTTTTTCTTTCTTCGTATTCAAGCCCTTTATGTCTTGACATAATTCGCAAGAATGATACTAATCGTTCTAAAGAGATTTTTAAAAACTATCGGCCCGAATGGTCTGATGAACAGTTTTCAGAGGCAGAAATTCTCGTATCGGGTATTGAATATGCAACGTTGATGGCGGTGGGAAACCCCGTACCGTTGGAAACAAGAATTTCGGGTGCTTTGCACAACATTCTCGGGATTTACGGGGTCCCTGAAGAAATCAGAAACAATTATATAGAAAAAGTATTTTCGTTAGACTATAAAAACCTGTGCAAACAGGTACTTAAAAACTTCAAAAAACACGTTGCGAAAACAAACGAGCAAATGTTTCGTGAATTGTTGCACCGATAATAGTTCTAGATGGAGGAAATAATATGAAAAACAGAAAGCGCCTTACAAAACAGATTATCAGTATGGTTCTATGCTTTACCCTGATGTTGTCGTGCCTGCCAATGTCAGTGTTTGCGGCAGAGAACTCGACAAATCCGTATTATAAGCGTATCGTCGATGTGAACACGATGGACAACTGGACGAAGTATTTCGACCTTAATAATCTTGACACCACCAACGCAGGCGGTGTTTGGACCGATAAGTCGGTTTTCACAGATGCTTCGGCTTTTCCGGACAGCGTGAAAATGATAAACGATAATGAAAATTTCCTCACCGCCTTGTCTGCACTGGCAGCAAACAAAGAGGTTGTTGGCTATTCCACCGTTCCTACCGATACGGTATTAGTGCTCGACCTTTCAGGCTCTATGGAAAATTCAAACTCAGAGAATGACCTTATTAATGCAGCCAATGACGCTATAGAAAAACTACTTGACACAAATAAAAATAATCGAGTAGGTGTGGTACTTTATTCTGCAAACGGCAGTACCGGCACTTCTACTTATTCCCAAAGTGTTACTCAAATACTCCCCATAGACCGATATACCACCGGCTCTGACGGTCAATATTTGAGTCTTAGTCGACAAGGAACCGTTTCTGTTGACGGTGATGTTAGGGGAACAAAAAACTTTGACCGCAAAACGAAAAGTTTTGGCGGCGGTACCTATATTCAGGCGGGCCTTTGGGAAGCTTTAAAAATGTTCGAGAGTATAGACACCGTTATAAGTGATAATAACTGGCAATCAGGCGATAGCCGTATGCCTATTTTGGTGCTTATGTCTGACGGTGCTCCATCAACCGGTACCACAAATTATGCCAACGTCGGAACTTCTAACGTAGGAAACGGCAATGAAAGCGGACTTACCGCAGGAAACGCTTTTCTTACTCAGCTTACGGCTTCATATGTCATTAACCGCATAAAAGCCCACTATCAGGAAGAAAACTCCGAAGTGAGAGGACTTTTCTATACCCTTGGATTCAATATTGGTGACAATGATGTGGCAAAGAGCGTTATGAATCCCGATTCCTCTACCTACACGGATGCCTTATGGAGTTCTTATAATAATTTAACTACCGGAAGTCTTTCGGTAAGGGTTAAGAACACTAGCAGTCAGTCTACCCAATATTCCAACGTTGCTATCACCAAAAACTCTTACGTAACAAACAAGTCTTACGTTGATGAATATTTTTCGGCTTCCGGAAACGGACTCACTGATGCTTTTAATTCTATTGTTGATGAGATAATTCTGCAGTCCCGTTACTACCCAACCTATTTAGAGGGCGGCAGTCCTGACTTCTCAGGCTATGTTGAGTTTGAGGATAAGCTGGGCGAATATATGGAAGTTAAAAATATTAACGGCATTTTGCTCGGCAGCACGCTTTATGACGGTCATATGATGGCTTCAAAGCTTGCTGACACTTCAGATAGCGGTCTCGGCACACCTGATAATCCTACTGAATTGGGCGATGAATTTATTAACTCTGTTAAGACCCGTCTGGGAATTGCTTCCACAGCAGATGCCAGAGCACTTGTAAGCAACGCATTTAATGCAGGACAGCTCAAATATAAATCAGCTACAGAGTGGTCTAACTATATCGGTTGGTATGCTAAAGCCGACGGCACTTATGCGGGTTTCTGGGATGAGAACTCCACCTCTCCTGCTCCCGAAGGTGCAGTTTACAAAAACAAATCTTACGGTTTCCTTGGCGAAACCACAGGCAGTATTAAAAATTCCGATATGATGTATATGTCGGTTCAGATACGTACCGATATTGCTACGGGTGAGCAGACATTACTTTGGAAAATACCTGCCTCCTTGGTTCCTATGGTTACCTATCTTGTAACACTTGAGGGTACTAACGTTGACAAGGCGGAAAATGTAAGCGTCAAGGTGGAAAATTCGGATAAGGTTTCCCCTATTCGCTTGATTTTCGAAAGCGGACTCCGTTCCGACCTTAACGAGCTTAACATCACCCGCATCACCGACCAAAAGCATATTGCCGCAGACGGTATTACAAGACAGTTCTGGACTAACTATTTCGATGTTTCTGCTCCTACCCACGACGAACACATTACCACATTATCAGAGTTTACACCATCTAAGGAAAATGAACGTTTTTACTACACCTTTGATTCGGCTGTTTATAAGCTTGTAAACAACGAGTATGTTCTTGTGGGCCAAAACGAGACTTTAAATGAAAACGGTGAATATTATCACCGCCGTTATATCTTCAAGAATACTGCCGAGAAAAAGCCTATATTCCTTTACGAAAAAATGTCCTCGGCTTCAATAAAAACTGCTGTCTGGGATGCAGATTTTGAAACACTTACAGGCGAAAAAGGCGCCTATGTTGTGCCAAAGGGCACCCCTGCCCGTGAGCTCCAGATGTATGATGAGCAAAAAAGTGACACCGACGGTGTTGATACCAAGTCTGCTCATATGGTGTTCCACCCTTATCTTACCGAAGAAAACAATGTTTTCTATGTAGATATGAACCTTGGCAACAACGGTCTTTTAGAGGTTACCCCCGCTCAGGGACTAAAGCTTTCCAAAACCGTAGATATAGTTGAGCCGGGTACTTCTACAGATTTCAGTTTCCGTATTACCGTTCACAATTCAAACGGTACTTCTTTTACAGACACTCTTAACAGTTGGATAACGGCTCTTGATGTAGTCCCTTTAGGCGCTCCAACTGAAATAAGCTTCTCAGCCACAGGTACCTATACCATTAATCTTTCAAAGGACCAGACCTTCTGGCTTACGGGTATGCCTACCGGCGCCACCTACACCATCGAAGAGGTGTCCTCTAATGATGATTATAAAATTAAATCCGTTCACGTAAACGGTACTTCTACAGGTACAGTTGCATCAGGTACTATTGCGGCATATTTCATAGACGATATATACTTTGTTAACACTGCAATAGGCGAGGGAGACCTTGTTGTCACAAAGAAAGTCGTTGATGAAAACGGTAATGCCGTTGACATTAAAGATGATATCAAATTTACCGCAGAGGTAACCCTTAAAGACCAATCCGATAATCCTGTATCCGGACGCTTTGAGGCTTCCAACTTGGCGGGTTATATTGACGTACCTGCAAGCGGTACGTTTACAGTTACACTTTCAGAGGGTGAATCATTTGTTCTGAGAAATATCCCCGAAGAAACCAAGTACACCGTGGTTGAGCCGACAAGCAGTATTCCTGACGGATTCCGATTCAATGCAGACGAAAGCTCTATGGAAGGTGTTATAGATGCTACCTCTAACGACCAGGCACTTATCGTTAACACATACAATCCTGTGGGAACTGACGGTCAAAATATTAAACTTCACGTTACGAAGGCTATAACAGGCAACCGCACCCATTGGTTAGACGGTGAAAGCTATAGCTTTGAGATTAAGCGTGAAGGTACTACCGTTTCACAGTTCACAATTAACAATAACGATGCCGATAAAAAGTATTCTTTAGATTTGGCAAGTGAAGATTATTTAGAAGCGGGCATTTATCACTACACCATTACCGAAGTGAAAGGTACTGTTGGCGGTATTACCTATGATACGGCAGAGCGTAGATTTGCGGTTATTGTAGCAGACGCTGATATGGACGGACGTCTTGAAGTTACGGCCGTTAACAACGAGGTTGATACAACCGTTACAAAATCGGGCAGCAACTACAGTGTAACTGCAAACTTTAACAATGCTTATGCACCTACAGGCAGTGCAACCGTCAGAATAAATATCAACAAAGCAATAAATGACTTTGCTCTTAACGGCTTTGAGTTTGCACTTTATGATTCATGGGATATTAAGAATGCAACCGTAATTGCAGAATCTACCCGTACTGATGCGTCAGGCAAAGCGCACATCGACCTTACCTATGCTTCAAATATAGCCACTGCCGAAGGCACTGAATTTGTTTATTACCTTGCAGAGATTAACACCAATGTTACCGACGTTACCTACGACACCTCTGTATACAAGGTAGTCGTTACAGTTAAGGATAATCTCGACGGTACTGTTTCAGCAACTTACACTATGTATAAGCTTGTAAGAGTAAATGAGGCAGATGACGGTAACGGCGGAGTAATCAGAACCCCTGAATTTGATGAACAAAATTCCGTAACCGAGCCTACGTTTACTAATATCTATAATTATCCTGATAAGGCACAGCTTATTTTGAACGGTAATAAGGTGTTAACCAACCGCATACAGAATATCGGAGAGTTTAGCTTCAAGCTTTACGAAACCGACAGCACCTTCGACTACACAGGAAAAACCGCAAAAACTGCCACTAACAACGTAAACGGTGATTTTGTATTTGAAACCCTATCCTTTAACACTGCAGGCACCTACTATTTTGTCGTGGTTGAAGAAAACAGCGGTCAGACCATAAAGGGTATAACCTACGACAATAATAAATACCATATAACTGTTGAGGTAGAGCAAAAAATCAACAATTCTACTAATACCTCTTGGTTACAGGCAACTCCAAGTTACTATTCTGTAAAGGATAGCGCTACAGTCAACAGTATGGTATTCAACAACAGTTATGACCCCAAAGATGCCGAGATAACCCTGTCAGGTACAAAAATTCTTACAGGCAAAACTCTGCAGGATAACGAATTTGAGTTTGTTATCACACCTGCAGGAAACACTGTACTTCCCACGGGTTATGATAATTCAGTTAAAAACTTGGGCGGTACCTTCACCTTCCAAAAACTCGTTTTTGATAAAGCGGGTGTTTACACCTACAACGTTACCGAAAGTGAGGTTGCAAGCTCAAACTACGATTATGATAAGTCTGTATATGCAGTTACTGTAACCGTTACAGATAATTCTGAGGGCGTTCTCTCTGCAAAGGTTTCTATCCTCAAGAACGGTGTAGAATCTTCCGAAATTGTATTCCGCAACGGTTTCGTTCCAACTCCGATTGAGTTTGATATTTCTGCTGAATTCGGCGGAACTAAAAACCTTGACGGAAAGCCTGTTGAAGATGGCGAATTTGAGTTTAAGCTTATTAATGCTATAAACGGTGAACAAATCGGTGATACTGTGAAGAACTTTAAAGATGGCGGCAAGAACATCTTTAAATTCCCCAAAGTCACCATCCCCGAAGCCGGTAAATATCACTATAAGATTACCGAAGTAATCGGTGATGAAAAGGGAGTTTCCTACGATACCGCTTCCTACCACGTTGTTTTAGACGTGGTTCAGGATGACAACGGAATACTTCATATTAAAGATGATACCGCTACCGCTGATATTGTAGAGGGCAAACAGCTTTACAAGGGTACTGTTACCAAGGAAGATGTAAGCGGAGTTCTTACCGAAGTTGTTCATTATGAAAACATCAGTCAAAACGGCGAAATAGTTTTCAATAACAGCTATAAAGCAGACCCCGCACACGTTACCTTAGAGGCAACGAAGACTCTTACAGGTCGCGACCTTAAAGACGGCGAATTTAAATTTGACCTTTATAACACCGACCAATCTTATCAGTTTGATGGCAAAATTCCTGCTCAAGATGATGTCGTTCTTACGTTAAAAGATGACGGTACAGGCAATATAACATTTATGCCAATTACCTTTGAAAACGAAGGAACCTTCTACTATGTTGTAGTTGAAGACGAACTTGATGAAAATGGTATATTGTCAGATAAAACAGCTTATAGGATTGAAGTTACTGTTACGGATGACCATAATGGCAATCTGATTGCAACTCTTAAGGTCAACGGTCAGGACGTAACAGGTACAACTGCCGACACAGTAAAATTCCATAACACCTATATGGCTGCAGCTACCGAAATCGTTATAAAGGGCAACAAGGCACTTACAGGACGTGAACTTAAGGCAGAAGAGTTTTCCTTCGAGCTTTACGATAATGAAAACGTAAAAATCGAGACGGTTAAAAACCTTGCCGACGGCAGTTTCAAGTTCACTGCAATATCCATTAGCGAAGCAGGTGAATATATATATACTGTTCGTGAAGTCAACGGTGGTGAAAAGGAAATAACCTACGACAATACTGTTTATACAGTAAAGGTTGACGTCACAGATAATCTGGACGGCACATTTAAGGTTAAATACACCTACACTAAGGGCACAGAAACCGCAGACGGTGTAATCTTTACAAACGTTTACACTGCTCCTACGCCAGAGCCTAATCCTGACAGCCCTCAAACCGGCGATTACTCAAATCCTCAACTTTGGGTTGCTCTTATGTTTGTAAGCGGATTGGGACTCGTTGGCACAACACTCTATAGCAGAAAGAAAAAAGAATCTGCAGAATAAAACCAAAACTCAAAAGCACGTGCTTTAAGCACGGGCTTTTGGGGTTTACTTTCAATTTATTTTAATCCTAAACGTTGACGTATTTGTCTCATGATTTCTACTTCGCCGTTTGTAACTTCATTTGCTGTTTTCAGTTCCGGAACAGACTTTATAACCTTTCCCCCGAAAATTATTTCAAACAATCTTCGAATCCAGCAAAGCGGCAATAAAAAAGGACACTTTTGTAACACAGGATATTTAGCCTTCATATCCTTATACGGCAAAAAGAATTTCTTGAGAACATAAATCACCATACTATTGTTTCGCGATTTTTTAACAATAATCTGATTTTGCATTGTTCCGTAAACTCCGCCATTAAAGATATATGACAATAACACCTTTGAAAAATCATCCTTGGGTTTATCAGAAAAACACACGTCAACCAAATTGTTGATTTCCTCTGCAAATTGATATATTCCTGCTTTTTTAAGTAAACTCTTTGCTTCGGTATAATCGATACCCATTTTATGCTTTATAATCCATATATCCATCAACGAACGAACACCGCATCCACCGGAAAGAAAATGATACGACATATGGGCAAAAATATGAAACATGAAAAACTCTTTTGAAAATTCGTATCGGCTGCCGTGTATCAATTCAGCATGTTCCCAAGCATCTTTTAAAACTATATCCAGCGAATCTATTTTTTCTTGAATATTAAAATGAAGTTCAAGATGTATTTTATTGGGCGAATATAAAGAAACATCGTGGTAATTCTTTTTACCGCATTTAAACCCTTTTTGCACTAAGATATTAATTGCATTATCAAGATTTTCCTCTTTAATCAGTATATCAATATCACAGCTTGTGCGCATACTTTCTTTTGGATAATACGGGCGAATGACCGAACCTTTTAAGGGAATATATGGAATGTCCGATTCATCAAAACAGTCACAAATCTGCTTATAGGCATACTTAATCTGCTCATTACGGTAGACCGACATCATTTCCGCACGGCTAAATTTTGATAACATTTCTTGGTCGGTCAACAATCCGCACTTATAAAGAGCCTGAGAAACTATATGTGCCAAATCATGACGTTTTGATAATGAAAAAAGCGCAGAAATCTCCTCTGAAGTCAATTGAGCTTTAACAATATCCTCAGGTTCTGTTTCGTTTAACTCAGAACGAAGTATTTTTAAAATTATATCCTGCAAAGCCTGTGCTTCCATATTTCTGCCCTTTCATCAACTTATTTTTCGGACTTTCTCCAAACCATCTTGTTTACAATGCCGGTGTAAGACTGAATAAGTTTTACGACCTTGGTTGAAACGTTTTCTTCAACATAATCAGGTACCGGAATACCGTTGTCGCCGTTTTTGTTCATCTCAACGGCTGAATCAACAGCCTGCAAAAGACCGTTTTCATCAATACCTGCCAAAATAAAGCAAGCCTTGTCCAAAGCCTCGGGGCGCTCGGTCGAAGTGCGGATACAAACCGCCGGAAATGAATGACCGACCGACGTAAAGAAACTACTTTCCTCAGGGAGTGTGCCGCTGTCCGAAACAACCGCAAATGCATTCATCTGCAAACAGTTATAATCGTGGAAGCCTAACGGCTCGTGGCAAACCACCCTGCTATCAAGCTTAAAGCCCGACTCTTCAAGGCGTTTCTTTGAACGCGGATGGCAAGAGTAAAGGATTGGCATATCATACTTTTCTGCAATTTTATTAATTGCGCCAAAAAGGGATACGAAATTCTTTTCGGTATCAATATTTTCCTCACGGTGAGCCGAAAGCAAAATATATTTACCCTTTTCTAAACCCAACTTTTTATGAACATCACTTGTCTCAATCTCAGCCAAATTCTCATGCAAAACCTCTGCCATTGGCGAGCCTGTTACATATGTTCGTTCTTTGGGCAAACCGCAGTCGTGTAAATAACCACGTGCACGCTCACTGTAAGCGAGATTAACGTCTGCAATTATATCTACTATTCTACGGTTGGTTTCCTCAGGCAAGCACTCGTCCTTGCAACGGTTACCTGCTTCCATATGGAAAATCGGAATATGTAATCGTTTTGCACTGATAGCCGACAGGCAACTATTAGTATCACCCAAAACCAACAATGCATCGGGCTTGATTTCTTTCATCAACTTATACGAGCAATTAATAATATTGCCGATTGTAGCTCCCAAATCATCACCCACCGCATCCATATAAACCTCGGGGGCGGAAAGTTTCAAATCTTTGAAAAACACACCGTTTAGGTTGTAATCATAATTTTGACCGGTATGTGCCAAAATGCAGTCAAAATACTGACGACACTTATTAATTACCGCGGCAAGTCGGATAATTTCCGGCCGTGTGCCCACGATAATCAAAAGTTTCAGTTTGCCGTTGTTTTGAAATTTTACATCTGAATAATCTAACTTCATTTCCATTATTCAACCACCTCAAAAAATGTGTCAGGGTGACTTGGGTCAAACTGCTCATTTGCCCACATCACTGTAACCAAATTTTCTGTTTCGCTCAAATTTATAATGTTATGAGTGTAACCGGGAAGCATATGAATTGCCTCAATTTTGTCACCCGAAACCTCAAAATTCAATACCTCATCAGTCCCGATTTTACGTTCCTGAATAAGTCCGTGTCCGGATACGACAATAAAAAATTCCCACTTAGAGTGATGCCAATGCTGACCCTTAGTAATGCCGGGTTTTGAAATATTAACACTGAACTGGCCGCAATTTTTAGTTTTAAGCAGTTCAGTAAAACTTCCTCTTTCATCACAATTCATCTTTAAAGGAAATGCTATCTTTTCTTTAGGAAGATATGAGAGATATGTGCTATACAACTTCTTTGCAAACGAATTATCGGGGATTTCAGGCATTAAAAGTGTATCGGGTTGTGCTTTAAAGCTGTTAAGCAAATCAACAATCTCGCCAAGCGTCACCTTGTGGGAAATAGGCGCCGCACAGTACTTGCCGTCCTCACACAAAACGGTATTTATACCTTCAAAAGTGCAGTGATGCTCGTTATTTTCAAGTGCATCAAGCATTTCGGTTACAAGGTCATCAATATACAAAAGCTCAAGCTGGACCGCCCGGTCACTTACTGTTATCGGCAGGTCATTCGCAGTGTTGTTGCAGAATGTTGCAACGGCACTGTTATAATTTGGTCTGCACCACTTGCCGAACAAATTAGGGAAGCGGTAAACCAATACCTTAGCGCCGGTCTCTTTCCCATAAGCAAACACAAGCTCCTCGCCTGCTTTTTTACTGCGTCCGTAATCGGAATCATATCTGCCGATACAGGTTGCCTGAATAGAGGACGAAATCATCACCGGACATTTATTCCCGTGTTTTTTAAGAGTATCAAGCAATGTGGATGCAAATCCAAAGTTGCCCTTAATAAACTCTTCGGGGTTCTCCGGTCGGTTAACACCTGCCAGATTAAATACAAAATCCGCCTTGGCGCAATAACCGTCAAGAAGCTCCGGTTCAGTATCAAGGTCATATTCGAAAATTTCATCAACAGTAAGCTTGGTACGGGTTCTGTCCTTACCGTCTTTTATGTTTTTTAAGGCTGCGCAAAGATTTTTGCCCACAAACCCTTTAGCACCTGTTACAAGTATCTTCATAATTATTTCTTATCCTTAACGAGTTCTTCCTGAATATAGGCCAGCGAAGCTATCTTTTGTTTTGTTTGTTCAACGGTCAGAAGCTGTGTGTTATTCGAATTGAACTCTGAAAGCGGGTTTCTGTCGGCGTCACCGTGAGTAAAGAATTTATCATAATTCAATCCGCGCTTATCGGCAGGAACACGGTAAAAGTTTCCCATATCTACTGCGTGTTCACATTCTTCATTAGTCAACAGTGTCTCATACATCTTCTCGCCGTGGCGAATGCCGATAATCTTAATGTCTTCTTTTTTGCCGCCAAAAAGCTCGCAAACTGCTTCAGCCTGAGTTTGAATGGTACAAGCCGGTGCCTTCTGAACAAGAATGTCACCGTTTTCACCGTGCTCAAATGCAAATAAAACAAGGTCTACCGCCTCATCCAAAGACATAATAAAACGAGTCATTGAAGGCTCTGTGAGGGTAATAGGGTTGCCGTTTCTTATTTGTTCAATCCAAAGCGGAATAACGCTGCCTCTTGAACACATAACGTTGCCGTAACGGGTGCAGCAAATTTTAGTTTTGCCTGAGTTTCGGCTCCTTGCAACAGCCACCTTTTCCTCAATCGCTTTAGTTATGCCCATAGCATTGACAGGATATGCCGCCTTATCGGTTGAGAGGCAAATAACACACTCTACGCCCTCATCAATAGCCGCTGTTAAAACATTGTCGGTACCAATAACATTGGTGCGTACGGCCTCCATAGGAAAAAACTCACACGAGGGCACCTGCTTTAAGGCTGCAGCGTGAAATATGTAGTCAACACCGTGCATAGCACCTTTAACAGACTGTAAATCTCTTACATCGCCGATATAAAAGGTAATCTTATCGGCAACCTCGGGCATCTTAGCCTGAAATTCGTGACGCATATCATCTTGCTTTTTCTCATCACGAGAGAAAATGCGGATTTCTCCTATATTGGTTTTAAGAAAACGATTAAGCACCGCATTGCCAAATGAACCTGTCCCACCGGTAATTAAAAGTGTCTTGTTTGTAAAAAGTCCCATTTTATATTTCTCCTTTATTTCTAAACTCTTGATTTTTTCTTAATTGTAAAAGTACTTGCAGGGTGCGAAATTACTATGCCAAACGGAGTTGCAAAGTTTATAATAACCGTTGTGTATGTAAAACACATACCGAACGTCAAGGAAATTACCGCAAGCAGTGTTACGGCAACCGATGCAATTTCCATTGGATTGAGGTTTATTTGTCCGCGCATCTGTCTGAAGGCCATACACAGTGCGGATTTAAAAAGATATGCATAGAAGAGCAAGAACATTATTCCGCCTTTATACAATACGTCATAAAAGCCTATATGTATAGCGTTTTTATGAACACCCTCGAATATGAATTCGTTGCCCAAACCATAACCGAACAGATAAGTAAAGAAATTTGATATATTTTTGAAATAACCAACCTCATCGACACGGCTGCTTGTTGAATAGTCCTGTTCAAAACGGTCGGTAAGAGAATCAACCAACGCTCTGATATACGGAACCTTTGTGGAAAGCCATGCCAAAACTATTACCGCTACTATTATTAATCCGACTGTTTTTAACATTTTGTTCCTTTGTTTATACATCAACTTGATTAAAACAAAAAGAATAAGTGCTTCTACTACCGGTTGCCTCTTGATAAACAACAAGCCAAGTGTAAGATACAACCCAAAGCATATGTATGCAACAGACTTCTTGTTTCCGCCTGCAAGCGCATAGGAAAACAAAAATACGGCTGCTGAGCCAACCATCCACCAACAGTAGTAAGATATTCCCCAAATTCCTATTCGCTCGCCTTCTAAAACGCCGGATATGTTAAACTCATAAGTCAAAAGACCGTATATGCCAAAGAAAATTGCCACAAATCCAATAAACTGCATCAATCTTTTATAAATATTGACATATCTCTCATCAGACAGTGCAAAGCCTATTGCAGCATACATACAATATCTGATGTCCTGAGTTAAAAGGTTAGACCCTGAATAACTGCCGACTCCGAAAGCGTTTACTACAAATCCCGCTATAAGCATATATACAATCAGCAGCATCCAAATAATAAAGCCTTTATTTTTATATGCCTTTGAGTCGGACATATAAACGGCAAGTCCGCCGTAGCCCGTTATGATGGAAGCATAGCAGCCTACTACCATTACGGAGTTCGGCAACACTCCCATAAAATTCACAAAAAGTCCGATAAATATTGAGATGACAAAAAGAATTATATGCAAAGGAGTCACTTTTGCGCTTAGTCTATTGTCTTTTCTCTTGATATTATCGTCCGTTACTACATATCCCACTAATAATCCTCTTTTTCCTTATTTTAATAGTAAAGTTGAAAAATTACTTAATTTTTTATTACATAATAATATGTTATAAAGTAATGCGGAATTTTTTATATAAATTTAAGAATTTCCAACCCGGATAATTCTTTACCGGTGTTTACCGTTTGTTACTTCTCCTCACCATAATCCATTATAGCAGTACAAACCCTGAAATCGAGTTCCGTATCAATATCAACCGAATGTGACGTGTCCATAATGTGTGCAAAACACCTATCACTGTAAGACATGCCGTTTTTTAAGAAAAAGTCTGTTGACAAAAGGTATCCCGCACCGTTAATTCTGTAGTATGTCGGAATATCCTGTCGGCGCTTTTTAAAGACGTCATCCTTAAAAAACATTTGCATTGACAAATCTTCCGGCAAATTTCCGCATATAAGCGGAGAGTGGTCTGTTTCACAGACCGACACAACCGCATTTGCTTTTCTTTCTTCAAAAACACTAAAAGCTTTGGTTATATCCTCTGCCGTTCTGAGCGGTGACGTCGGTTGAAGAAGCATAAATCTATCAAATTCTCTGTTGAGTTTTTTGTAATTTTCAAGAACCTCTTTTACCGTATCCCACGATGATGCTGTATCGGACGCGGTTTCCTTGCTCCTCAAAAACGGAACTTCGGCACCATACATTTTCGCGATTTCGGCATATTTTTCACTGTCGGTCGAAACCATAACTGTATCAAAGCAGCCTGAGTTAAGTGCCGCCTCAATCGAATATGCTATAAGCGGCTTACCGCAGAGCTCTTTAATGTTTTTATCAGGCAGCCCCTTTGAACCGCTTCTTGCCGGAATAATGGCCAAATTCCCCATTTAATATTCCCTTTCTTACATCACGTTATAGAAGCTTTTCTTTAAATCGATTTTATCGTTTTGAACAACTTCTATTATTTTTTTTGCGATATCTTTTGCGGCAGTTCCGTCACCGTAAGGACTTACGACCGACCTGCACATAAGTTTTGTTTCTTCCCTGATTGCTTTTTTTATTGCTTCGACAATTGAATCCTTATCGCAGGCACAATTTAATATACTTTCAACCTGAAGCCTTCCTTTTTGACGGTCACCGATATTTACTGTCGGGATTTTAAAGGCCGGAGTCTCAATAATTCCGCTTGAAGAATTTCCCAAAACAAACTCCGCATGCTTCATTAAAGAAAGGTAACGGGCTACACCCAAAGAGGTGTAAACGTGAAGATTTTTAATTTGTTTTTCTGCACTGTCAAGAATTTCATTTATTTCTGCTCCGCCTTGGTCGGCATTAGATTTAGTCACAATAAACTCAAACTCAGGAAATTCTTTTAAAGCATTTAAAAAATCTTTCATCTGATTTTTTACATCAAGGTTTTCCATAGTTACGGGGTGATATGTACATAACACATAGTTGCAATCTGTAAGTCCTACGCTTTCGAGCGCTTCACTTTTAGACATTGTCGCAAATGAAAGAATATTATCAATACTTGTGGAGCCGTAATTAAATACCCTTTCGGGATTTTCACCCATTTGAAGTATTCTTTTTAAGCTCTGTTCGTTTGTCGGAAAATGAAGATAACTGATTTTAGTTATGCTATGGCGAATCCCCGAAGTCTC
>JAZSCC010000094.1:0-2314 GCA_045602685.1 Acutalibacteraceae bacterium
GGTAAAATACCGAAAACTTTTAAATCATTGCAACCCGATACATACTAAAATAACAGGAGTTGAAAATATGTCAGTAAAAATAACTGTAAACGGTGAGGTCGTGACCGCATATTTAGATGGTGAAATTGACCATCATACGGCGGGTGTTATGCGAAATGAAATAGATGCAGTCATAGAAAAAAACACACCTGCTGTGTTGATACTTGATTTTCGTGACGTTAGCTTTATGGACAGTTCGGGCATTGGTCTTGTAATGGGCAGGTATAAATTGCTTAAACCATACGGAGCCGAGCTTCACGTGGCCAATACTTCGCCGCAAATCGGTAAGGTTATGAAGCTTGCAGGACTTGACCGATTGGCAAAATTAGATAATTGAGGTGAAAAAATGAAGGACGAAATTAAACTTATTATTCCTTCTCGCTCAACGAATGAAAGCTTTGCGAGAGTTGCTGTGGGAGCATTTGTTTCGCGTTTTGACCCCACAATAGAGGAGTTGAATGACATTAAAACCGCCGTTTCCGAGGCGGTAACTAATTGTATAGTTCACGCTTACAGTGATACGGTCGGCTTAATTTACATAACGGTCAGCGCCGACAAAGATATAATTAAAATTCGTATTCGTGACCGAGGCTGCGGCATTCCCGATATCGAAAAAGCCAAGGAACCTCTGTTTACGACCGGCGGTGAGGAGCGGGCAGGATTAGGGTTTGCCGTAATGGAAAGCTTTACTGATAAACTGACTGTGCGCTCAACGGTAGGCAAGGGTACTACCGTAACATTACAGAAAAGACTGAATGTTAAGAATGACAGAAAAAAATGAGTTTATAGCAAAGAATATGGGGTTGGTACACGCCTGCTGTACGAAATTTAAAGGCAGGGGAATTGAATATGAGGATATGGTGCAGGCAGGGTGCATAGGTCTTATTAAGGCGGTTAACGGTTTTGATGAGTCAAGGGGTTTAATGTTTTCTACCTATGCCGTTCCGGTGATTTTAGGTGAAATTAAGCGAATGTTCCGCGACGGCGGAAGTGTTAAGGTCGGCAGAACCTTAAAAGAACTGTCATTAAAAGCCGTTAGAGAAAATGAACGTTTAACAAAAGCGTTAGGCCGTGAGCCGACAGTATCGGAAATTGCTGATAGCTTGGATGTGTCGGTTGACAGTGTAACCGAAGCTCTTTGTGCCGCACAACCGACAATGTCACTGACCACCGAAAATGAGGACGGAGTATCCGAGTTTGATATAGCAGTCGAGGGTGAGGGAGAAAAACTTTTAGAGCATATTTCTTTAGGTGAGGTTATGGATACCTTGCCTGAAAATGACCGCAATTTGATATATTTGAGGTACTATAAATTTAAAACCCAAACCGAAACGGCAATAGCCCTTGGAATGACACAGGTGCAGGTCAGCCGTAGAGAAAGAGTAATCCTTTCCAAAATGCGTCAGTTGTTAGCATAGAAAAAAGCACCTGTTTGCGTCAGCAAACAGGTGCTTTTTAATACGTGAAATTATTTATCGCATCTTCCTACGAGATAGTCTAACGAAACCTTGTAGAAATCGGCTATTTTAATAAGAATTTCTAATTGAGGCACACGTGTCATAAGTTCATAATTTTGATACGCTTTCTCGGTTATATCACAGTAAATGGCAACCTGCTGTTGCGTTAAGCCTTTTTCTAATCTGCATTTTTTCAACCGTTGTGCTAATATTTCTTTCATACTTTTCACCTACAATTGTTCTTGACAATAAAAGTATAAGAAAATATAATCGTAAATATACTAACAACTGTTGGTGTGAAGGAGAGAGTGTATGTCAGAAATATGTTTTGAATGTTTAAACGAGGAACTTGGCGGAGGAGAACAACAAGAGAATTATGTTATTTCAAAGCATTTAGATTTATGTGAGCATTGTGGTGAATATAAAAGAGTAGTTATTGCAAGACGGGATTTATACTACTATATTTTAAAATTCAAATTAATCACTTATCTTATAATTTTTTTGTTCTTTCCGCTGATTCTAATAATTACTTTGATAATTCGTTTATATTGGTTGGTAAAATAAAAACAAAAATAATTAATAATAGTAAAAACATATAACAGTAGACACAGGCGTCCTCGACTGTTCGAAAATTCAATCAACAAAATACATCTTGAACTTAAACAAAAGTTTGGTATAATGATTGTAGAACGTGGAAACGTTTTGCGTTTCCACAAAAGCCGATAAATCGGCTTTCAAGCAATCAAATTTCGTGAAATTCGATTGCTTTTCTACATCATTGCAATGGCCGTTGTCAAATTTTCCTTGAAAATTTGTTG
>JAZSCC010000095.1:0-5947 GCA_045602685.1 Acutalibacteraceae bacterium
CATGGCTACGATCCGACTTTATTTTTACCGCTGCCGAAAATGTTGTTTTAGGTGTTGAAGAAAAGGGTAAATTCAACATTAAATCGGTTAATACTCGGGTTACGGAAATTGCAGAGATGTACGGATTTGTTATAGACCCGAAGAAGAAAATATATGATATGTCTGTTTCTGAAAAACAGACTGTTGAGATAATTAAGGTTTTATATCGAGGTGCGGATATCCTTATTCTTGACGAACCGACAGCCGTTCTTACCCCGCAGGAAACACAGAAACTATTTGCTGTTTTACGTAGGATGAGGGATAACGGCAAGTCGATTATTATTATCACCCATAAACTTCACGAGGTTTTGTCTATATCTGACCGAGTTGCCGTTATGAGAAAAGGTGAGCATATTGCCACGGTTACAACGGCTGAAACAACAGAGTCTGAATTGGTTGAGATGATGGTTGGCAAAAAGGTTGAGCTGAATATTGAAAGAAGCCAACCACAAAATGTTGAGCCCCGTCTTGTAGTTGAGAATCTTTGCAGTGTAAATGAAGAGGGAACAAAAGTACTTAACAACGTGTCATTTACTGCTAATAGTGGTGAGATTTTGGGTATTGCAGGAATTGCCGGCAGCGGTCAGAGAGAACTGCTTGAGGCTATCGCCGGTCTTCAGTCTGTTACAGCAGGTTCAATTGTTTATAACAACCCTAAAACCGGTGATAAAGAAGATTTGAGAAACAAGACTCCCATTCAAATCAGGGAGTTGGGTGTCAGACTTTCGTTTGTTCCTGAAGACCGTCTTGGAATGGGCCTTGTCGGAAGTATGGGCATTGCTGATAATATGATGCTTCGCTCTTACAGTAAAGGTGTTTCGGTACTTGTTGACCGAAAGAAGCCTACTGATTTGGCAGAACATATAGTTGCTGAACTTGAGGTTGTAACGCCGGACGTTAATAAAACTCCGGTCAGCAGGCTTTCGGGTGGTAACGTTCAGAAGGTACTTGTCGGACGTGAAATCGCAGCAGCTCCAAGTGTTTTTATGGCGGCTTATCCGGTAAGAGGACTTGATATTAACTCGTCATATATGATTTACAATCTTCTCAACAAACAAAAGGACAGTGGCGTTGCAGTTATTTTTGTAGGGGAAGACCTTGATGTTCTTATTGAACTTTGTGACCGTATTATGGTTATAAACGGCGGTAAGGTTACCGGTATTGTTGATGGCAGGAGTGCAAAAAAAGAGGAAATAGGTTTCCTTATGACTAAAACCGATGAAACGGAGGGTGAGTGATAAATGGCTAAAGAAATCAAAGAACCGTTAATACATATAACAAAACGTAGTTCTGTAAGTACAAAACGTGCAATAGTTGTTAGAATTGCGGCCGTTTTGCTCGCTCTTTTGGTCAGTGGAATTTTTGCTTTTTTGCTTATTGAAAAGTTAAGTTCCGAGCCCTCAAGAATTTTTGAGTTCTACGGATGTTTTATAGAAGGAGTATTTTCTTCAGGCGAGTTGGTTTGGACCTTTTTTAAAGATGTGGCTGTGCTGTTGTGTATTTCGTTGGCTGTTACACCCGCGTTTCGAATGAAATTCTGGAATATCGGTGCTGAAGGACAGACTTTGGTCGGTATGCTCGGTGCTATCGCGGCATCCTTTTATCTTGGCGGAAAGGTAAGCAATGAACTTCTCTTGGTGTTTATGTTGGTTGCCGCTATTATTGCAGGTGCAATTTGGGCAATCATTCCCGCAATTTTTAAAGCAGTGTGGAACACTAACGAAACACTTTTCACACTTATGATGAACTACGTTGCAACGTATCTTGTAAACTTTGTATTGCTTATGTGGGTGCCAAGTGGAAATGCGCTTGGTATTTTGCCTCACGGTTGGCTTCCGGCAGTCGGACATAATTATCTGCTTATTATAATTGTTGCGGCGTTGTTGACTGCGTTCCTTTGCGTTTACTTTAAACACAGTAAGCAAGGATATGAAATCTCGGTTGTTGGTGAGAGTGAGCGCACCGCAAAATATGTTGGTATTAATGTAAAAAAAGTCATTATTAGAACAATGGTCATTTCGGGTGTGCTTTGTGGTCTTACCGGTTTTCTTATCGGGGCAGGTCTTGACCATTCTATTACTCCTGAGGCTATTGGCGGTCAGGGTTTTACCGCAATTATGGTATCCTGGCTTGCTAAGTTTAATCCTTTATTTATGGTTGTTACCGCAGGTCTTGTTATTTTCCTTCAGACCGGCGCGGGCCAAATTTCTGAAACTTTCGACGTTCAGGGTGCCATGCCGAATATTATTATTGGTATCATTCTGTTTTTCATTATCGGTTGTGAATTTTTCCTCAATTATGAGGTTCATTTCAGAAAAAGTAAATTCAAACAGAAAGGAGAGGCTTAAACTATGGAATGGCTTAACTTCTTTCTAGAGTCACTTGCTTTTGGTGCAACCTTTATTTATGGTTCGACCGGAGAGATTCTTACCGAAAAATCAGGACATTTGAATCTTGGTATTCCCGGAATTATGTGTATGGGCGGTGCCGGCGGATGTGCTATCCTTAATGTTATCGGTAGGTCAGGTATGCCGCCACTTGTGATTGTCGGGTTGGGTATTTTGTTCTCGTTTTTAGCGGCAGCCTTAATGGGACTTATTTACAGCTTCTTAACTGTTACATTACGTTGTAATCAGAACGTTACCGGTCTTGCATTAACTACTTTCGGTGTTGGTCTTTCGTGGACCATTATGGCTAAATTGAAACAGACACAGTATCTTACAGTTCCTAAAAAACATTTTCGCCTCCCGTTTTCTGAAAACTTGGAATTGTGGCAGGAAATGGGCCTTTCTTCAATGCAGAAGTTAGGATTAATGTTCTTTCTTGCAATTATTATTGCAATCGTTGCTTCGTACGTTTTGTATCACACTAAAGTAGGTTTGAATCTTCGTGCAATCGGAGAAAATCCCGCAACGGCTGATGCAGTTGGAATTAACGTTACTAAATATAAATATCTTGCAACCTGTATAGGTAGCGGTATTGCAGGCTTAGGTGGACTTTATTATATAGTGGACTTTTCAACCTCCGGTGAAGCATATAAAAGTCTTGAAGCTTTTGGTTGGCTGTCTATTGCTCTCGTTATTTTTGCGTTGTGGCGTCCGCATATTACGATTCTCGGTTCGACCGTTTTCGGTATTCTATTCAGCTGCAGTTCAATGCTGAGCAATCTTGACTTTGTAAATCTTACAATGACATCCACTCCGTTGCTTCGTATGCTGCCTTATGTTGTAACGATTATTGTTTTGATTATTACAAGTATCCGCAACAAAAAGGAGAATCAACCTCCTCAGTCTTTAGGCCTTTCGTATTTCAGAGAAGAAAGATAATAGTTTGTTTATAATTAAAACAAGGCACTGTGCTAACGCACAGTGCCTTGTTGTTTTATTTGATTGTTTTAAATGTTTTCGATTTTAGAAAAATGACACTCGGAAACAGTCAGTTCAGGGAAAGCGCCTGCAATATCACGGCATAGCACCGAAACAATAGGGTCTTCGGTGTTAAAGTGTCCTGCGTCATATAGCGAAATACCTAAGCGCGCTGCCTCTAAGAACATATGATGCTTAACGTCGGCAGTTACCAAAGCGTCTGCACCGCAGTTTAAAGCGTCATAAAGGAAATCTCCGCCTGAACCGGAGCAAACGGCTACGGTTGAAATATCACGGTTGCCTGCAGTGAATTTTACACTGCCGCCTAATGCACTTTTAAGGTGTCGGGCAAAATCGTAAGGGTCTTCAGGGGCGTCAAGAAAGCCTTTTCGAATCTGAAATCCATCGTTTGCCGTAACATTTTCAACATCGTAAAGACCTATCGCTTCGCAAAGCGCATCGTTAACACCGCCTTCGGTTTGGTCGAGGTTGGTGTGCATAGAAATGACCGATATTTTTTTGCGGATTAGTTTATACACCAAACTGTCGGCGGTGACCGACTTTAATCCGTTAAAAATAATTGGGTGGTGTGTAACAATCAGGTTTGCACCTAAATCTTCGGCACGGTCAACAACCTCGTCGAAGCAGTCCAAAGAAACCAAAACACCCTTTATTTCAGCATCTTCGTCTCCCACTAAAAGTCCGACGTTATCAAAATCGCAGGTTAAATTTTCGGGTGCTACTGTGTAAAGAAACTTCAGCATTTCTTTAATCTTCATTATGTCACACTCCTTTTAATATTTTTAAAGACTCATTTCTTGCTGAACGAATCCTTGAGTGCTACTGTGCGGTTGATAACAATGTGTTCAGGTGTGCTGGTAGTATCAACAGTGAAATAGCCTTGGCGCATAAACTGGAAAGTTGAGCCAATAGCGGCATCCTTCATAAACGCTTCGCACTTGCAGTTTTCTAAAATTGTCAAGGAATCAGGGTTGAGGTTATCTTGGAACGAGGAAACGCCCTCCTCATCAGACGGATTTTCAACGTTGAAAAGGCGGTCGTAAAGCCTTACTTCAGCATTAACGCAGTGCGCGGCAGAAACCCAGTGAAGAGTTCCCTTAACCTTACGTCCGTCGGGTGAATCACCACCCTTGGTTTCGGGGTCGTAGGTGCAGTGAACAACGGTGATGTTGCCGTCATCATCCATCTCGTGTGAAGCATATTTCACAAAATATGCACCCTTTAAGCGAACCTCCTTTTCAGGACAGAGTCTGAAATACTTGGGCGGAGGAACTAACGCGAAGTCATCCTGTTCAATATAAAGTTCACGTGAGAACTCAATATTTCTTGTGCCTAATTCCGGCTTGTTGGGGTTAATTTCAACGGCAATTTCTTCAGACTTTCCTTCAGGATAATTGTCAATAACCACCTTTAATGGATGTAAAACAGTCATAGCACGTTCCGCATTGATGTTAAGGTAATCTCTTACACAAGATTCAAGCAAAGCGTAGTCAATAACGCTGTAAGCCTTTGAAACGCCAATCTTTTCACAGAAATTGCGGATGGCCTCGGCAGGATAGCCACGGCGGCGCATACCGCTTATAGTTGCCATTCTCGGGTCGTTCCAACCCTCAACGATGTTGTCGTTAACCAATTTCAAGCATTTGCGCTTACTGGTAAGAGTATAGTTTACGTTCATTCTTGCAAACTCAATCTGTCTTGGGGGAGTGGGGATGTTCAAAACCTCCAAGAACCAGTTGTAAAGCGGTCTGTGGTTTTCAAATTCAAGAGAGCAAAGCGAGTGGGTGACACCCTCTTTAGCATCGGACAGCGGATGTGCAAAGTCGTACATCGGATAAACACACCATTTGTCACCGGTGCGGTGATGATGTGCTTTTAAAACACGGTAGATAACCGGGTCGCGCATATTGAGGTTAGGGGAAGCCATATCAATTTTAGCACGAAGTACCATTGAACCGTTTTCGAATTCGCCTTTGGTCATACGGGCAAATAAGTCACGGGTTTCCTCAACAGGCCTGTCACGGTAGGGGCTGTTTTTACCGGCTTCGGTTAAAGTTCCTCTCATTTCGCGGATGGTATCAGCATCCGACTCATCAACGTAAGCCAATCCCAAATCAATAAGTTTTAATGCACAATCATAGATAAAATCAAAGTAGTCCGAGGCATAGTAAACGTTATCCCACTGGAAACCAAGCCAGTTAATATTCTCCATAATGGCGTCAACATATTCAACGTCTTCTTTGGTCGGGTTGGTGTCGTCAAGACGGAGATTACACTTGCCCTTATACTTTTCAGCGGTGCCGAAATCAATGCAAATAGCCTTTGCATGACCGATGTGTAAATAACCGTTAGAAGTCGGAGGCCAAGCGGTCTTAGGAAGACAAGTCCAAACAGCAACTCCTTGGCTCACAGAACGACATGGCTACGATCCGACTTGAGATTACACTTGCCCTTATACTTTTCAGCGGTGCCGAAATCAATGCAAATAGCCTTTGCATGACCGATGTGTAAATAACCGTTAG
>JAZSCC010000096.1:0-2379 GCA_045602685.1 Acutalibacteraceae bacterium
AATGCGCTGTTCTAAAACTTCAAGTTCGTTTGGGTCAAAATTAAAACTATCGTTTAAATCTCGAATTTCTGCTGAAATATCAGCTATTTCTGATACGGCAAAATCGAACCTTTCAAGAAGTCTTTCATTACCCTGCAACAATTTTGAAACAGATGAAAACTCTTGCAGACATTGAGATATCATTGTTTCGGCACCCGATACGTTATCATCACCCGAAAGTAAAGAAAGGCACATTGAAAGCGACATTCTTAGTTTTTCAGAATTTCTGACTAATTCCCGCTTTTTTAAACAACTGTCAAGCTCGCCTACAATTATGTTTGCGGCTTCGATCTCATTAATTTGATATTTCAATAAATCAATTTTTCTTCGATTTTCATTTTCATCTGTGTTTAGTGCCTTTAATTTCTTACGAACACTGCGAAGTTCGGTATAACATTCGCGATAATCGTTCAGAATGCCGTAATATTCACCAAAAGCGTCAATAAATCCACAATGAGTATCCGGATTAAGCAACGATTGATTATCGTGTTGACCATGAATATTAACCAAGGTTTCCCCTACCTCGCGCAAAACCGAAACATTAACAGTTACGCCATTGATTTTACATATATTTTTACCGTCAGCAGTAATAGAACGGGACAAAATAACGCTTTCGTCCTCAGCATCAATACCGTATTCAGCAAGGATTTCTACAGTATTATTCGAGATGTTGTCAAAAACTGCTGAAACAAAGGCTTTATTACTGCCGGTGCGAACAAGTTCCTTTGAAGTGCGTTGGCCGGTAACTGCATTAATAGAGTCAATAATAATTGACTTACCTGCACCTGTTTCACCGGTTAGGCAGTTGAAACCATCCGTAAAATCAATATTACACTTTTCGATAACCGCGATATTCTCAATATTGATTGCTTTTAACATAAACTAATTTTAAATCAACTTTCTTAACATTTCACAAAGATTTTTCGCATCATACTCAGTCTTTGTGATAACAAATATAGTATCATCACCGGCTAAGGTACCCAGAACATTATCACAATTCATCAAATCAAGCGACGCGCAGGCGCCCTGAGCCATACCGGCGTGACATTTAATAACAACATCATTCATTGAATACTCAACCGAAACTGCAGAGTGAGAAAAAATATCAAGATATTTTAAGGATTTACCGTTAGTACTACCGTTAACAGCATAACGATAAACTCCGCCGGCGTCAAGCATCTTTACAATTCTTAACTCCTTAATATCACGCGAAACCGTAGCCTGAGTAACGTCGTAACCTAAATCACCCAAGCGTTGCTGTAGTTCCTCCTGAGTTTCTATAGGGAATTCATTAATCAAACTGATAATTTTAGATTGTCGTTCTTTTTTCATAATGACCTCCTTATATTCTAGGAATTAATAGTTATACGTCTTCTCAGAGAAGACCTTATATACCGAAACATCGTTTAATTTAATAAACTTTGCTTTTAACTCTGAAGAAGAAATTTTAATTGTAGTATTACAGTCAATTTCATAGGCTTTTCGACCGTCACACAAAAGTTCTGTTGAGGCTGAATCATTGCTTAAAACCTTAATAAAAACCTCGTGTGAAGCATCCAATACTACAGAACGGGCGACTAATGTGTGTGGACAAACAGGAGTCAAAATCATACAATTCAATTCCGGGTCCACAACCGGACCACCTGCTGATAACGAATACGCCGTTGAGCCGGTCGGAGTTGCCGCAATAATACCGTCAGCACGATAGTCGATAGTGTCATTTCCAATATTTAAATAAATATCAATAACATTTGAAAATGAATCTTTAGATATTACGGCGTCGTTCAGACAATCACAGCTGTCAACTACTTGACCGTTAACAATCTTTTCTGCTTTAAGCATCATTCTGGTTTCTATCGAATACTCACCGGTAGTTATACGTTTTAAAATGTTTAAATTATCGCAATTAACCGATGCTAAATACCCTAAACGACCTGCATTTATGCCTAAAACAGGCTTATCAAATTTTGCGGCAGATTTCGCGACCTTTAATATCGTTCCGTCACCACCGATTACAATGACTAAATCCGATTCTATCAGAATGTTCAAATACGATTCAATACCGTTGACTTCCCGAGAAAACTCAATAACAACCGTTTCAGTACCGCTTTCGGTTAAAATATTAGAAACACGGTCAGCAACACTTAAACCTTCGGCTTTTTCTTTGTTATAAACTATGAGGATTTTCAAAACAATACCTCCTTTATTTATCTAACTCATCGTGAGACTGATTAACAACCTCTTCAGCAGTTACACTGCACAAATTTTCACCAATATCGGTTTTTCTTATATGTACCAAATACTCAATATTTCCCTCAGGTCCCTTAACAGGAGAATAGG
>JAZSCC010000097.1:0-2582 GCA_045602685.1 Acutalibacteraceae bacterium
GTTTTGCTTGAGAACCACGGCGCTCTCTCCTTCTCTGACAGCCTTTTGAGTGCTTATCACAAAATGGAGTCGGTTGAGTTCTATGCACAGTTACTCTACATCTCCAAGCAGTTAGGCGGTCCGAAGGAACTTTCTGACAAGCAGGTAAAACGTTTGTACGAAATTCGCCGTCAGTTCGGTATGAAGGGTAAGCACCCTGCAGACCTCTGCCCGAACGCTAAAGACGGAAAGCCCAGCTGTCACGGTTGCGGTGGTAACTGCAGTCACCACGGTGATACCGATTTGGTTGCTGAAATTACCCGTCGTGTTATTGAGCAGTTAGGTAAATAAGAGGTGTCACTAATGGACACCGATGCTTTACGCAAAATAATAGATACCGTTATCCGCGAAATGGGTGCTGACAGTGATATCACATTATCCGAGGCACGTGTTTTAAGTGAAAAAATTCGCGAAAAGGCAAAGCAGCTGGGCGTTAACGCCGTAGTTGCAATATCCAATAAAGCAGGATATCCGATTTTAGTTGAGTGTATGGATAATTCGTTCATCGCAAGCTATGACGTTGCGGTCAACAAAGCCTTTACGGTAGTAGCACTTAAAATGTCCACCTCTGAGCTTAAGCCCTTAAGCCAACCCGGCGGCTCGCTTTACGGGATACAGTTTACCAACAACGGTAAGATTGTAATCTTCGGTGGCGGAGAGCCTTTATATAATAAAAGAGGCGAAATTATCGGCGGCTTGGGTGTAAGCGGCGGCACAGAGCAACAGGACACCGCTTTAGCGGAATACGGTAAATCAATATTCTCAGAAAGGCAGTAAGTAGTATGGATATAAATTCTTCTAATATTGAAGCAATTGTCCGTCAGGTTTTAGGCGATTTAAAGGGCAACTCTGCCCCTGCTTCGTCAAACGGCAGCGCAATTCCTTCAACTGCCCATGTAGCAATGCTGACCGGCTTGGAGAAATTCGAAATCAAAGAGTATCCGATGCCAGAAGTCGGCGATGATGACATTCTCGTAAAGGTTGAGGGCTGCGGTGTTTGCGGTACCGACGCACACGAGTTTAAACGCGACCCGTTCGGCCTCATTCCCGTAGCACTCGGTCATGAAGGAACCGGCGAGATTGTTAAAATGGGCAAAAACGTTTCTAAAGACTCTGCGGGCAAGCCTTTGAAAATCGGTGATAAGGTTGTTACCTGTATGATTTTCAAGGATAATCCTGACATTACAATGTATGACCTGAACAAACAGAATGTCGGCGGTGCAGACGTTTACGGTCTTTTACCGGACGATGACATTCACTTAAACGGTTGGTTCAGTGATTACATATTGGTTCGCGGCGGTTCAACCGTATTTAATGTAAGCGACCTTGATTTGGATTCGCGTATTCTTATTGAACCGTGTGCAGTTTTAATCCACGCAGTTGAACGTGCCAAGACAACCGGCATCCTTAGATTTAACAGCCGCGTTGTTGTTCAGGGCTGCGGACCTATCGGTCTCATCTGTATTGCAATTTTACGCACAATGGGTATTGAAAACATTGTTGCAGTTGACGGCGAAGAAAAGAGACTTTCCTTTGCTAAAGAGATGGGTGCCGACCGCACCGTTAACTTTAAAGACCACAAGGGTGTTGAGGCTTTGTCGGATGCCGTTAAGGATGCTTTCGGCGGTTACTATGCCGATTTTGCATTCCAGTGTACCGGCTCACCGGTTGCTCACAGCAACATCTACAAGTTCATCCGCAATGGTGGCGGCTTGTGTGAATTAGGTTTCTTTATCAACGGCGGCGATGCAACCATCAACCCGCACTTTGATATTTGTGCCAAAGAAATCACCACTGTCGGTTCTTGGGTATACACTTTAAGAGACTATGCCACCACTTTTGATTTCTTAAAGCGTGCTAAAGGCATCGGTTTACCGATGGAAAAGCTGATTACTCATAAATATCCGTTATCAGAAATCAACGAAGCACTCCAAACCAATCTTAAGATGGAAGGTTTGAAGATAGCTATTGTTAACAAGTAATCCGGGAGGTTTTCAGTATGGGAAAAGCAACCGGTATAGTTGAGGTTTACGGTCTTGTTGCGGCTTTTGTAGCGTGTGACGCCGGATGTAAGGCAGCCAACGTTACAGTAGAACATTTTGACAAGAACAAACCCGGCAATCCTGACGGATTAGACGTTCCTTTGATTGTTGCGGTTAAATTCCGCGGCAGTGTTACCGACGTTGAAGCCGCTGTTGAAGCCGCAAAGCTTGCTGCCGAAACAGTTTCAGGTGTTGTAACCTCACACATTATCACCCGCACGGAAGCGGATACCGAGCCGATGCTCAAAATCAATGCATTTGACAAAAAGTAAACTTTACATTATCGGAGGAAATAAAAATGGCTAAAGAAGCACTTGGTATGATAGAAACCCGCGGTCTTACCGCTGCAATTGAAGCAGCAGACTCTATGGTTAAGGCTGCTGAAGTAGTATTAATCGGCACCGAGAAAATCGGTTCCGGACTCGTATCTGTTATGGTACGCGGCGACGTTGGTGCAGTTAAGGCTGCCGTTGAAGCAGGTGCAGCTACTGCATCTACTTT
>JAZSCC010000098.1:0-2596 GCA_045602685.1 Acutalibacteraceae bacterium
GAAAGGGGAGATTCGCCTGTGTCTGTCTGTTCAAAGTTTTCAAGGTCGGGCAGACGGAGGGGAAGTTCGCTTTCGGGAAGAGCTACGCAACCGCATTTTTCGCAGAATACAACAGGAATGGGTTCGCCCCAATAACGCTGACGTGCGAAGATCCAGTCACGGAGCTTGAAGTTTACTTTTTCTTTGCCGATGCCTTTTTCGGAAAGGAATTCAACGATCTTTTTCTTAGCCTCTTCAACGGAAAGACCGTTAAGGAAATCGGAGTTGACCATTTGACCGTCGCCGGTATATGCCTCAACGCTAATGTCTCCGCCTTTAATTACCTCAATTATATCAATGCCAAATTTCTTAGCAAAATCATAGTCACGTTGGTCGTGTGCAGGAACTGCCATAATTGCTCCGGTACCGTAACCCATCATTACATAATCTGATATGTAAACAGGAATTTCTTTACCATTTACGGGGTTGATTCCGGTCAATCCCTCAATTCTAACACCGGTTTTATCCTTTTGAAGCTGTGTACGTTCAAATTCAGTTTTCTTGGCACACTCATCTTTATATGCATCAAGGTCAGCAATATTACTAATCTTATCACGGTACTTTTCAATAACAGGATGCTCGGGCGCAATAACCATAAAGGTTACGCCAAACAGAGTGTCACAACGAGTAGTGTATACACGAAGTTTATCCTCTACCTCGCGGAATGAAAAATCAACAAACGCACCGGTCGACTTTCCTATCCAATTGACTTGTTGCATCTTAATATTCTCGGGATATTCAACGTCATTAAGTCCCTGTAAAAGCTTATCAGCGTATTCGGTAATTCTCAAATACCAAACATCCTTTGATTTTTGGACAATATCACTCTTACAGATGTCACATTTACCACCCTGCGAGTCCTCATTAGAAAGAACAACCTTACAGCTAGGACAATAGTTGACAAGTGCCTGGTCACGAAAAACAAGCCCGTGCCCAAACAATTTTAAGAATATCCACTGAGTCCACTTATAATAGTCCTCCTCGGTGGTATCAATAACCTTGGTCCAATCGAACGAAAAACCGACACGCTTTAACTGTGAAGTAAAGCGTGCAATATTCATATCGGTAACCTTTCTCGGATGTATACCGGTTTTGACTGCATAATTTTCAGTAGGCAAACCGTATGCATCAAATCCCATCGGGAAAAGCACGTTGTAACCCTGCATTCTGCGTTTTCGGGAAACAACCTCAAGTCCAGAGTAGGCCTTAATATGACCTACGTGCATACCTGCTCCGCTCGGATACGGAAACTCTACAAGTCCGTAAAACTTAGGCTTTGAATAGTCCTCTGATGCTACAAAAGCCTTTTCGTCATCCCATCTCTTTTGCCACTTTTCTTCTATTCGTTTAAAATCGTACTTCAACTTCTATTCCTCCAAAGCAGATGTCAATATCTGCGATAAATCAACCTGTTCGCCGTCCTGCCACATATGGTCTAATGAATAAAACTCACGTGACTTACGGCCAAAAATATGAATAACCACCGTACCGTAATCCAATAGCAACCAATCAGAGCTTTTACCCTCAATATGATGCGGTGCAACACCGTTTTCCTTTAGTTTTTCTTCAACCTCATCTGCTAAAGCACGGATATGTGTATTTGATATGGCGGTGCAAATCAAAAAATAATCGGCTATATCCGAAATATCATTAATTTTAACCGCAACCAACTCCATAGCCTTTTTGTCATTAAGCAAATTGGCCGCTAAAGTTAATATCTCAAATGTTTCCATTTAAAATTCCTCTCTTTTCAAGCAAAAGATAATTATACGCATTCAAAGTATCCGGATGCAACGGATTACCTTTAGTAACAATATCAGCAATAGTAAACTGTAAAACTTTTAAAATGCATTCCTCTAAACTTATATCTGCCGCAGCACGAATTTCCTCAATATCGGGATAATTTCGGTCTGCTGAGATTAAATCTGCCGTAAAAATGATTTTTTCCGATAACGACATATCAGGTTTGCCGGTAGTATGATAACGAATTGAAGAAATGATATCCTCATCTTCAATATTTAATTCCCTCTTTACATATTCTGCACCGGTAATCTGATGCCAAATTAAAGGTGACTCTTTCTCTGTAGCGGTTAGCATTATACCAAACTTGTCACATAATTGCAACTGTTCTGATTCAGTTTTATTTTTTGTTATATCATGCAAAAGTCCGGCTATATACATTTTTTCCGGACTACCGCCAAACTTTTCTGCTAATCTCTTAGCTTCCTTAGCAACACACAGTGAGTGAAAATATCTCTTTTCACTCAAATTCTGCCGTAATATAACTTTGTATTCATCAACAGTCATAGCGTCACCTGAAAATGTGATTATTATTAATATATTCGCAAATATTTTTAGGAACCAAAGAATATAAAGGCTTATTATTTAAAATGCAATTTCTTATTTCGGTTGAGGAAACTTCCGGTAAATCAACCTCAAGCACGGTGATTTTACCACCGTCTTTTCTTAAAAGTTCAACCGAACTATCAAAATCCGCATTATCAATTCCACGTCTTCTGACAACAATAAGCTCTACTGTCTCTAAAACACCCTTATA
>JAZSCC010000099.1:0-7640 GCA_045602685.1 Acutalibacteraceae bacterium
TTATTCTACGGCATATGACCTTTATGTGCCTATGTATTCTATTGCAATGGCAGGTTTACCGATTGCAATTTCGAGAATCATTTCTGAGCAGGTTGCCGCAGGACGTTATCGGCACGTAAAGAAAACCCTTAACGTTGCCAAAGCGGTCTTTATCATAACCGGAGGTATCGCTTTCGGTTTGATGATATTGCTTGCATTCCTGCTTACCGGCAATAACATTAGCATTTTCGGTTACTCATTCTCATTTGAAGTGTTCGACAGAGGTTCTTTACCAAGTATTCTGTGTATTGCACCTTGTATACTGTTTTGCTGTATAATGTCGGCATACCGAGGCTACTATGAAGGATTAAGGAATATGACGCCGACGGCCGTAAGTCAGGTTATTGAAGCCTTGGGTAAGCTTTTGTTTGGCTACGGTTTGGCATTTTTAATTTTGAAGACTACAAAGAACCCATCATATGCCGCAGCAGGCGCTTTGTTGGGAATTACGTTGGGCACCGCTGTAAGCGCTTTGTATCTTGAGATAAAATTTAGGTTAACCGGAAAATACACTTTTACAGATGAACAATTGGTCGGCTCTCCTGAATGTGATACGAACGGCAGAACGTTAAAAACGCTTGCAGTTATTGCAATTCCAATAGTTTTAGGCTCGCTTGTAAATAACATCAGCAGTCTTATTGACGTTGCTATGGTTCAAAGCCAGCTTGCCCGCGGTCTTGAAAGTGAACCCGAATATTTTTCGTCCACCTATGCCGGCTTAATAGCTTCAGAAACCGAAAGTGCTTTAAAAAGCGGTAATACATTTAATTGGGTTGAGGGTTTGCCAAATTCATTGTATGGTGTACATCGCGGATATGCATTTTCTGTTTATAATCTCGTTCCGTCATTGACCTCGGTTTTGGGTGTAAGTGCTATTCCTGTTCTGTCGTCGGCTTGGACAAGAAGAGATAATGCAGAAATCAGGTCCAATGTTAATACAATGCTTAGAACAACTGCTTTGGTTGCTGTGCCGGCAGGTTTCGGCATTATGGCTTTAGCCGGTCCGATTTTGGACTTTCTTTACGGAAAACCAACCATTGTTGACATTGCTACACCGAATTTGCGTATTTTAGGGGTTTGTGCAATTTTTGCCGGCTTGAACGGTCCGCTAACTAATATGCTTCAGGCTATCGGCAGGCAGGGGGTACCGCTTCGCAATATTGCGGTGGGTGCTGTGCTGAAGATTATCATAAACTATGTACTTGTGGGAACACCTGAGATTAATATTTTAGGCGTACCTATAGGAACCTTGGTTTGTTACGCATATATCTGTACCGCAAACTTTATTTGTTTTGTAAAATATTCAGGTGTTGTGCCCAATATAATACTTGCACTTGGCAAACCTATTGTATGCGGTGCAGTGTGCGGTGTTGTCGCTTTTGGTGGTTATTCTTTATTAGGGTTAACCGGTATGGGAGGTTCGTTAAAAACACTTATTTCGATATCTTTTGCCGCGTTAAGTTATATCTTAATGTTGTTCATTATCAAAGCTATTACTAAAGATGATATAATTTCTATGCCAAAAGGAAAAATTTTGTTAAAAGTACTTGAAAAATTCAGATTAATGAGATAGAATGTTAGTAGTGATTGTTGTTTGTTGATTGTTTTTAGCAATACCATACAAAACAGCAGTCCTACAGTTGTAGAGGCTGTATAAATGTTAAGCAAGACTGATTTTAAAAGAGATAATTATTCTGTGGAGGATTTGCGTGATATAGTAAAAATCCTTCGTGAACCGGGCGGTTGCCCGTGGGATGCCGAGCAAACTCATAAGTCAATAAGAAACGGTTTGTTGGAAGAAGCTTATGAAGTTGTCGATGCAATTGATAATGATGACGGTGTCGCTCTTTGTGAGGAATTAGGCGACCTTTTGTTACAGGTTGTTTTCTGTTCTCAGATTTCGGCAGAGGATAAGAGTTTTAATCTAGATAACGTAGCAGATGGTATCTGCAAAAAACTCATATTACGTCATCCGCATGTATTTGGAGATGTTGTTGCCGAAACTTCGGATAAGGTCTTGGAAAACTGGGATGCGATTAAGCGTGACGAGAAAAGCCAAAATACCTATTACGATACTTTGGAAAGCGTACCGAAAGCATTTCCTGCATTAATGCGCGCCGCAAAGGTTCAGAAAAGGGCTTCAAAGGCCGGCTTTGATTGGGATAATATTAATGATGCTTTTTCGAAAATTTCTGAAGAAACAGCAGAACTTCAAGAGGCAATAGAAACCGGCGATATACAGAATATTAATGAAGAGTTCGGTGATTTATTATTTGCCGTAGTTAATGTTTCACGCTTTTTAAATCTTGATGCCGAGCAATCCTTGGCTTTAGCAACCGATAAATTTATGGCTCGGTTTTACGAGGTTGAAAAGGCAGTTATCAAATCAGGCCGTGATATGAAAGAGTTGTCAATTTCGGAGCTTGACCAAATTTGGGAGAGTGTCAAGAAAGCGGCTGTTTAATTTGTTTCAAATTTGGGTTAACCTTTTTGAATAATATATTATAGGAGGATGTTTCATTATGAACAAGACAGAGTTAGTAGCAGCAGTTGCCGAGAAGGCAGGGCTCAGCAAGAAGGATGCCGATAAGGCAGTTGCAGCCCTTATTGAGACTGTTACCGAGACCCTGAAGGCCGGCGACAAGATTCAGCTTGTTGGCTTTGGTACTTTTGAGGTACGTAATCGTCCTGAGAGAACCGGCAGAAATCCCCAGAGTGGTGCCACTATGGTTATTCCCGCATCTAAGGTTCCTGCATTTAAGGCAGGCGCTGCATTAAAGTCCGCAGTTGCAAAATAATTAAGCTTTGAGAAAGCCGCTTGTATGTCAAGCGGCTTTCTCTATTTATTTTAGGGGTAATTAATTTATGAGATTAGATAAATATTTAAAGGTTTCACGCATAATTAAGCGTCGCACGGTTGCGAATGAAGCCTGCGATGCCGGACGTGTTTTAATAAACGGTAGGATAGCGCGTGCATCATATGATGTTAAAGTTGGCGATATTATGGAAATTGCATTTGGTGAACGTACTGTAAAGGCTGAAATCTTGAACGTCAATGAGGTTGTCAGAAAGGAAAATGCCGCTTTGATGTATAGAATTATAGAATAGTAATTTTTTTCGGTTATTCACTCATATATTTTTACAGGAAACGGAGTGTGAAGATATTATGGGTGAACAGAGTTTAAAGGGGAATAACACAATTATACTTGAGAACCGACAGAAATTATCGGTTAGCGGAGTTAATGATGTTGTCGGATTTGACGAGGAGACTGTTGTGCTTAAAACCGAGCTTGGTGACCTTACAGTCAAGGGGAGCAGTTTAAAGGTTAAGTCTTTTGCTGTTGAAACAGGCAGCATTCTCGTTGAGGGTAACATTGCGGCATTAGTTTACACCGAAAGTCGTCAAAAAGGCAAGGTTAAGTCGAGGCTTTTCGGCTGATGGGATATATAGATACTTCTAACCAAGTAGCGACCTTTTTGTGGTCGCTTTTATTGGGTGTTGTAATGTGTATTGCTTACGATTTTATCCGTGCAGTTCATAAAGTTTCGATTAAAGGATTTTTCGAAGTAATGCTTACAGACCTGTTATTTTGGGGAATTTGGGCACTTATAACCTTTTGCTTTCTCGTTTTACGTTGTAAAGGAGAGGTCAGAGGTTATGTGTTGTTCGGTCAGTTAGTTGGATTCACAATTTCAAGAGTTACTTTATCAAAGGTAACTTATTTGATGTTTATATATATATTGAAGTTATTTTTGAAAATATTTAGATTGTTTGGTAATAAGATACATTCAGTATTGAAGGCTTTCGAAAAAAACATTAAAAAATTCCTTAAATATCTAAAAAAAGTCTTGCAACATAAAGCTAAGCTGTTGTATAATCTATTAAAGATACATAATAAGTGAAATAATAGGAGAATGAAAGTGGCAGCACCCAAAGCAAGACAGAGTAGTATAATACTTCGCATTGTTCTGTTGGCGTTTGCTATATGGATGATATATTATCTCGGCTCTTTGATAAAGGATTACAGCTCGGTGCAAAAACAGTATGATGCGGCAGCTAAAAAACGTGATGAGCTGGTCTTAGAGGTCGAGCAGATGGCAAACATGTTGGAAAACGGCAATGATGAGGATTTTATAGAGCGTGCGGCACGCGAAAAACTGGGTTATGTTTATGCCGATGAACATAAATATATTGATATTTCCGGTAATTAACGGAGATGTAATATAAATTTTCTTTGAAAAACAACTCGGAGGATTGGGCTTTTTTATGGCAATTGAGGTAGGGCAGATTGTTGAGGGTAAGGTAACCGGAATTACAAATTTCGGAGTTTTTGTAGATTTGGGAGATGGAAAATCGGGCCTCGTTCACATTTCCGAAATAGCACAGACTTATGTCAGTGATGTTAAGGAATTTATTAAAGAGAATGAGCTTGTTAAAATGAAAGTTTTGAATATTTCTGATGACGGGAAAATCAGTCTTTCTATTAAACGGGCAACGGCTGAGGATACATCCAGATGTCAGCGCAATAATAACGCGGGAACCGTACGTTCCCCCAGACCAAAAAAGGCTGTTCAGCCTGATTATCAGTCAGCTCAGGCTGTTTGGACTCCAAAGAAAAGTGAGTCGTCATCTTTTGAGGATATGATGGCAAAGTTCAAGCAGACTAGTGACGAGAAGTTTTCGGATTTAAAGCGTAAGAATCCTGACACACGCCGCCCTAAGCGCGCTGCAATGAGATAGTATTAAATTAAAATGTGCAGACCTCGGCATACCGTCCGATATTTCGGGTGTCAGGTCTGCTTTTATTTGGAGTTGTAATGATTAATAAAATTGATGTAAAGCGGATAACAGATGTTGTGGCAAAGTTATTAATTGATGCAAATAAAACGTTGCCTCAATGTGTTACCGAACGTATTTGTAATGCCTGTAAAGTGGAGAACAATCAGTTGGGCAGGGAAATTTTGAATGACCTTATAAAAAATACCGAGGCTGCCAAGGAGTTGAATATACCGATTTGTCAGGATACGGGTATGGCTGTTGTGTTTTTGGAGGTCGGTCAGGATGTACATTTTATCGGTGGAGACCTTGAAACAGCAATAAATGATGGTGTGGCAAAAGGGTATACTGAAGGGTTATTGAGAAAATCGGTGGTGGCCGACCCGTTAAACCGTGTTAACACCGAGGATAATACCCCTGCAATTATACACACTAAGATTGTACCCGGCAGTAGTGTAAAAATCACTGTTGCGCCGAAAGGTTTCGGCAGTGAAAATATGAGCGCTATCAAAATGCTGACACCGTCTGCCGGCCGTGAGGGCGTTGTTGAGGCAGTGCTTGAAATTGTAAAAAAATCCGGTAGCAATGCTTGTCCTCCTATGGTTATCGGCGTGGGAATCGGCGGTGACTTTGAGCAATGTGCATTGCTTTCTAAAATAGCGCTTTGTCGTGATTTAAATTCATCAAATCCAAACCCGTTTTATAGTGACCTTGAAAATGAACTGTTTGAAAGGATAAATCGGCTTAATATAGGCCCTCAGGGGTTTGGCGGTGATACAACGGCGTTGGCGGTAAATATTGAGTATATGCCCACTCATATTGCAGGTTTGCCGGTTGCGGTTAATATCGGTTGTCATGTAACCCGGCATAAAACCGAAGTTCTGAATTAATATAATTAAAGTAAAACGGAGATAAAATGAATAGGTATAATTTAATTGCGCCTTGTATTTTCGGCGTTGAAGGAATATTGGCTGATGAATTGCGCCGTTTAGGTGCCGAAAATGTTAACGCTGAAAATGGGCGGGTTCTTTTTTCCGGCGACGCTTCAATGATAGCCTCGGCAAATATTAATTGTCGTTTTGCCGAGAGAATATTACTCAATTTAGGCACTTTCAAGGCAATGACCTTTACCGAACTGTTTGATGGTGTAAAGGCAATTCCGCTTGAAAACTTTATTTCGGTAAAAGATGCATTTCCCGTCAAAGGTTGGAGCTTAAACTCACAGCTTCATTCTATTCCGGACTGTCAATCAATTATCAAAAAGGCTTGTGTTGAAAGACTTAAATCGGTATATAAAACTAATTGGTTTGAAGAAACAGGTCCGGTACATCAGATACAGTTCTCCATTATGAAAGACCAAGTGACTATTATGCTTGACACAACCGGTCACGGTCTTCATAAAAGGGGATACAGAGCAACATCAAACGCTGCTCCGATTAAGGAAACCTTAGCTGCCGCAATGTGTGATTTGGCGCGTATTTACCCTGATACAAAGCTTTATGACCCGTTTTGCGGAAGTGGAACAATTCTGATTGAAGCTGCATTAATGGCAAAAAAGCAGGCGCCGGGTTTAAGACAGCATTTTGTCGGCGAGCGTTTCGGATTTATTTCCGAAAATGTCTGGCGTGAGCAACGAAGTGCGGCAATGGAAAAAATATTGCCGAATATTGAATTTCGCGCTTATGGTTATGATATAGACCCAGAGTGTGTTAAACTTACCCTTGAAAATGCCAAAAAAGCCGGCGTTGAAAAGTATGTTACGGCCGAGGTCAGAGATATTAGGGATTTTAAACTGCCCGAGGGCAGAACATTGGTTATTACCAATCCGCCTTACGGTGAGCGTTTGCTTGATATAAAGGCTGCAGAGGAACTATACGGTGTAATGGGCAAGGTTTTTGTGCGAGAAACCGGTAAAAAATATTATGTTATCAGTCCGCATGATGAATTTGAGAAGTTCTTTGGTACCAAACCCGATAAAAAGCGCAAGCTTTACAACGGAATGATTAAGTGCGATTTGAATATGTATTTCAGGTAATTTTTCATATAAAGGAGAAGGATAATGATAAATCACGCAATGCTGATGGATTTTTATGAGGCTACTATGGCTAATGGCGCTGTATTAAAAGGACATGAGAACACAATTGCTTATTTTGATATGTTTTTCCGTAGAGTTCCGGATGACGGTGGCTTTGCAATTATGGCAGGTTTAAATCAGCTTATAAATGAGCTGCAAAGTCTATCCTTCGATAAGAGCGACATTGAATATATGCGCTCCCTTAATCTCTTTGACGATAAGTTTTTAAAATATTTGGAAAACTTTAAATTTTCTTGTGATGTTTGGGCAGTACCTGAGGGCACACCTATTTTCCCTAAAGAGCCTATTGTTACTGTCAGAGGCCCTATTATTCAGTTGTTTTTAATTGAAACTTTGGTTTTGCTGACAATAAATCACCAATCACTTATTGCAACTAAAGCTAATCGTATTGTACGTGCCGCACAAGGCAGAAGTGTTATGGAATTCGGCGCCAGAAGAGCTCATGGTGCAGACGCGTCGGTTTTGGGCGCTAGGGCGGCATATATAGGCGGCTGTGTCGGTACGTCTTGTGTTAAAGCCGGTAAGGATTTTAATATTCCCACCTCAGGCACGATGGCACATAGCTGGATTCAGCTTTTTGATTCGGAATATGATGCTTTTAAAGCCTATGCCGAGGTTTATGGCGAAAAGAGTTTGTTTTTGGTTGATACCTATGACACTTTAAAATCAGGTATTCCGAATGTCATTAAGGTGGCTAATGAGGTTTTAAAGCCAAGTCGGAGGCCAAGC
>JAZSCC010000100.1:0-4706 GCA_045602685.1 Acutalibacteraceae bacterium
CGTCAGGGCAAGGATATTGAAGGATTAAGACTATTGGACGATGTTATTAAGGGTGAAACATTTGTACGGTTGGCTAAAATAAGTGACCCTGAGACAAGGAAAGACTACATAGGTATCCCGACAGGATTCTCAGAGCTTGACCGAATTATTACCGGCCTTAATAAATCTGACCTTATAATTGTTGGTGCACGTCCCGGTATGGGTAAAACGGCATTTGCTTTAAATGTTGCGCGAAACGTTGCCGTAGCGTCAGGCAAGACGGTTTGCTTCTTCTCGCTTGAAATGAGCCGAGACCAGCTGGCACAGCGTTTACTGTCTAGTGAGGCTATGATTGAATCAAGTAAACTGCGTACAGGAAACCTTTCTCCTGATGAGTGGACAAGGCTTACAAATGCAGGACTTAATCTGTCTTCTGCCAAGATGTATATTGATGAGACACCCGGTATTACGGTTCCTGAAATGATGGCTAAAATCCGCCGTATGAAAGACAAGCCTGACTTGGTTATCATTGATTACTTAGGCCTTATTCAATCGGCTAAAAAGCGTACTGAAAACCGTGTACAGGAGGTTTCGGATATTACCCGAAATCTTAAAATCATGGCCAAGAAAATGCAAATTCCGGTTATGGTTTGTGCACAGCTTTCCCGTGGCACCGAAACTAAAGGTGGCTCGCATAAGCCGGCACTTTCAGACCTGCGTGAATCAGGTTCTATTGAACAGGATGCCGATATTGTATTGTTTATGTTCCGTGATATTTATTATAAAAATGAAAAATCCGACCCCAATGTTGAAATTGATGAGCATAAGGCCGAATGTATTGTTGCTAAAAACCGCCACGGCGGACTTGATTCGGTTGACCTTTATTGGGATGGTATGTACACACGTTTTTCCACTCGGGATGGTAACAGTTGATGTTAGAATCGGTTATTCGTGACCTGAAGCAGTATGATATGATAGGTGATGCAACCGAAGTAACAGTCGCTTTGTCAGGAGGTGCTGATTCGGTTGCGCTGCTTTTATGTCTTTTAGAGTTAAAAGAAAAATTGCAGGTAAACATAAGTGCTGCACATTTGAATCATTGTTTAAGGGGCAAAGAGTCGGATGCTGATGAATTGTTTGTTCGCAAACTTTGTGCTGATTTAGGTGTTGAGTTAACGGTTGAACGAGCCGATATAAATGCTCAGGCAAAAAAAGACAAAGAAAGCATTGAACTTTGCGCACGTCGGGTAAGATACGAATTTTTAGAACGTGTTTCAAAAGGACTTATTGCAACGGCACATACCGCAAACGATAACATTGAAACCGTACTGTTAAATTTGTCGCGCGGCACCGGAATTTCAGGGCTTAGCGGCATTCCGCCGAAACGCAATAGGATTATAAGACCGCTTATTTCTGTCACACGACAAGAGGTTGAAGACTATTGTGCCGAAAAAGGCTATAATTTTTGTATTGATTCTACCAATACAGATGAAAATTATAAAAGAAACTTTATACGCCATTCGGTTGTGCCAAAACTTTCAGAGGTTAATTCAAACGTAATCGGAAATGTTGCTAATATGAGTGCAACCTTGCGCAACGACGCCGACCTTTTACGGAAAATTGCAAAAGAAACCTTTGATGGAATTTGCAAGTGCAATGAGGTTGCCACTGAAGAATTATGTAAACTTCATCCGGCTATATTGTCAAGATGCATTGCTTTACTTTATGAAAAATCAGTGGGAAGGATACCGGAGTATAAGCATATTGAATCAATAATCATGCTTTTAAATGAGGGCGGAAAATGCTCGGTTCAAAATGATTTTTCTGCTGTGGTCAAGGACGGTTTTTTGAAGTTTGTTCCTTCAAAATCAGTGGGCACTATTTTAGAAACCGAGGTTTACGAATTGCCTTTTTGTGATTTCGGGATAGAAATATCTGAAATAACTCCTGAAAACTTTAAATTACAGGGAAAAATTAACAATTTGTTATTACATAATGCTTTTGACTGTGATAAAATATGCGGTAAGTTGGTATTACGTAGCAGAATTCCGAGGGATGAAATAAAACTTATTAAAAGGAATTGCACAAAATCCTTGAAAAAATTATTCAACGAAGCTAAAATTGAGGAAACCAAAAGGGATTTGATTCCTGTTTTGGCTGATGATGAAGGTCCTGTTTGGGTTGCCGGATTTGGAACGGCCGAGCGGTGCCGAGTTGATGATAATACAAAAAATATTTGGTTGGCAAGGGTTTTAAATTCTGTAAGCGGGGGAAAACTTTAATGAGTAGTATGAATAACTCCATTGAGAGGGTGCTGTTCAACGAGCAGACAATTTGTGATATTGTAAAACGTTTAGGTCAGCAGATTTCTAATGATTATGAGGGTAAAAAGCTTTTGTTGGTCAGCGTTTTAAAGGGTTCGGTTGTGTTTATGGCTGATTTGATGCGTAATATAACCATTCCGTGTGAAATTGATTTTATGGTTGTATCGTCTTATGGAGCCGGTACGAACACCAGTGGAAATGTTAAAATTGTAAAAGATTTAAATATTGACATTGCCGATTATGATTTGTTGATTGTTGAGGATATTCTCGATTCCGGGGTTACTCTTTCAACTTTGAAAAAAATGCTTGAGGCGAGAAATCCCTCGAGTGTAAAAATATGTACATTTTTTGATAAACCTGAGCGCCGAAAGGCCGATATTAAGGCAGATTACTGTGGAGCCGCCGTTCCGGATGAATTTATCGTCGGTTATGGATTGGATTATGATGAAAAGTTTCGTAATTTGCCGTATGTCGGTGTATTAAAGCGCGAATGTTACGAAAAATAAGCCTTGAAGGGAGTTCAAAATGAATAAAGGATTAAAAATACTGCTCGGTATTATGGTGCCTCTTATATTGGTGGCAGCGGTTGCCGGCGTGGTTTACAGTTCGAATACTCAGGAAAAAACGGATTATTCTGAAGTTGTTCAAATGTTTTATAACGACCAGATTTCCGAAGCCGAACTTAATATGTACGAAGGTACGTTAAAGTATGTTACCCGTGTTGACGGTAAAAAACATACTTTAACGGTGGTCAGCAATGTTTTCTACAATGATTTAAGAGAAATAATTGCCGAAAAGAACACTGACAGAGACGCCGAGGGTAATTTTATTACCGAAAATGACATTGTTATGAATTATAAAGCAGGAGGAGAAACCTCTTGGCTTAAGAGTCTTTTGCCAACCTTGCTTATGATAGGTATTACCATTTTCGCTTTTGTATTTATTATGCGTAGAATGAATGCCTCGATGGGCGGAGATAAGACAATGTCGTTCGGTAAAGCTCGCGTTAAAAAGGCTGAAGACGACAAGCGTAAAACAACCTTTGCCGATGTTGCCGGCGCAGATGAGGAAAAAGAGGAAATGAGCGAGTTGGTTCAGTTCCTCAAAGACCCCAAAAAGTTTAACGAACTCGGTGCAAGAATCCCGAAAGGTGTACTACTTGTAGGCCCTCCCGGAACCGGTAAAACTTTGCTTGCGCGTGCTGTCGCAGGTGAGGCAGGAGTGCCGTTCTTCTCAATATCGGGTTCCGATTTTGTTGAGATGTTTGTCGGTGTCGGTGCTTCTCGTGTAAGAGATTTGTTTGACCAGGCAAAGAAAAATTCACCGGCAATTATTTTCATTGATGAAATTGACGCTGTTGGACGTCAAAGAGGCGCGGGCCTCGGCGGCGGACACGATGAGCGTGAACAAACCTTGAATCAGTTGCTTGTAGAGATGGACGGTTTCGGTGCTAATGAGGGTGTTATCATCATCGCCGCTACCAACCGACCTGATATTTTGGATAGAGCATTGCTTCGTCCCGGTCGATTTGACCGTCAGATTATGGTTAATTATCCCGACGTCAAGGGCCGTGAGGAAATTCTTAAGGTACACGCCAGAGGTAAGCCGTTAGGACCTGATGTCAACCTCAAAACCATTGCACAGTCGACCTCCGGCTTTACCGGTGCTGACCTTGAAAACCTTTTGAATGAAGCAGCCTTGCTTGCTGCCCGTGCCGACCGCAAGGCTATTATTGAGCAGGACATTGAAGAGGCTACCATTAAGGTTATGATGGGTGCTGAAAAGAAGTCAAGGGTTATTAAGGAAAAGGACAAGATGATTACCTCTTATCACGAGGCAGGCCATGCGGTTGTATCTTATTTCCTTACAACTCAAGACCCCGTGCATCAGATTTCAATTATTCCGCGCGGTATGGCAGCAGGCTTTACAATGTATTTGCCTGAGCAGGATAACGGTCATATTTCGAAAACCAAAATGGAAGAGGATATTTGCTCGTTGCTTGGCGGACGTGCCGCCGAGGAATTGACTCAGGATGACATTTGTACCGGCGCTTCGAATGATATCGAGCGCGCTACCGAGTTGGCACATAATATGGTAACAAAATTCGGTATGAGTGCTAAGGTCGGTCTTGTAAAACTGGGTACCGGTAATAATGAAGTGTTCTTAGGACGTGACTTCTCGTCCACACCTAATTACTCTGAAAATATGGCTGCTGTTATTGATACCGAGGTACGTGAGATTATTATGACTCAGTACACTAAGGCTAAGGATATTTTGAATGCAAATATGAATAAGGTTCATAAGGTTGCTCAGAAGTTATTCGTTGAAGAAAAGGTCAGCGGTGACGATTTCCGCGAGATTATGGCAACTGAAGACGCACAGTAATTTTAGATTTAAAACCCT
>JAZSCC010000101.1:0-2636 GCA_045602685.1 Acutalibacteraceae bacterium
TGCTGCTCGCCGCCCGAAAGCTCAGCCGGCTTACATCTCGCCTTTTCTGCAAGACCTACCATATTAAGGGCGCGGGAAACATTCTTTCTTATTTCCTGACGCGAAGCACCTACTACATGCATGGCAAATGCAACATTTTCAAAAACATTCATATTTGGAATGAGTCGAAAATCCTGGAATACAATGCCCATTGTTCTGCGGAAATAAGGCACCTGTTTTCTTTTCATTTTTGTGAGCTTAAAGCCATTTACGGAAATTTCACCCGTATTAGGCTTTTCCTCACGCATTATTAACTTCATAAAGGTGCTCTTTCCTGCGCCGGACGGACCGACAACGAAAACAAACTCACCTTTATTTATCCGAATATTAACATCGTCAAGCGCATGTGTGCCGTTAGCATAGTTTTTTGAAACTCCTTTAAACTCAATTAAAGGCTGAACGGATTTGGAGCGCTGACCGATTTCAAAATCCTTTTCTATTTTTATCACTCTTTCTCAAAGCATCTGATTATTAAATCTATTAATACTTAACGGGATTAGCTCTCAAATATTTCTTAACCATCAACGCTATTTTAAAGATAATAGCATGGTCAAACTCACGCAGGTCAAGACCTGTGATTTTCTTAATCTTTTCCAAACGATACACCAGTGTATTTCTATGAACAAAAAGTCTGCGGGAAGTTTCAGAAACGTTAAGATTGTTTTCAAAGAATTTTTGAATAGTCATTAAGGTCTCCTGGTCAAGACTTTCAATTGTTCCTCTTTTGAATACCTCACGCAAAAATGATTCACAAAGAGTTGTAGGCAGATGATAAATGAGTCGTGCAATACCTAAGTTGTCGTAACTGACAATAGCCTTTTCGGTATCAAATACCTTGCCGACCTCTAATGCTACCTGCGCCTCTTTAAATGAACGTGCTAATTCTTTTAAGCTCTCAACCGTTGAGCCGATACCGACAACTGCATGAGTATAATAAAACTCACTTGCCAATGTATCAACAATCGAGCCGGCCAGATTTTCAAGGTCACTCGACTCAATGCCGGGCTTGGTTTCTTTTACTAAAGCAATATCGGTCTCGCTGATATTGATAATAAAATCTTTATTCTTATCCGGAAATAGATTTTGAATAATATCAAAAACCGATACATCGTTATTGGAAGTCACTCTGATAAGAAATACAGTGCGGGCAACGTCACTGTTAAATCTCAACTCACGGGCCTTAAGATTAATATCATTGGAAAGAATATTTTCCAATATTACATTTTTAATAAAATTACCTCTGTCATATTTCTCATCATAATAAAACTTAATATTCGAAAGTGAAATAGAAAGAATAGAAGCATATTTTGCAGCCTGTGGGTCATTACCCTCAACAAACAGAATATACTCGGTCCTTTGGGGATTTCCAAACATTTTATATGTATACTGTCCCCTTACAAATGAATCATTAATACCGGCTCCGCCTGCAAACATTACCTCATGAGTTTCGCCGATTTTACCTAAATCACTGCAAGCAATAACGGTATAGTTTTCGTCAATAACACCTACCGTACGGTCAATAGCGTCCTTTATCTGATGGATAACGCCCTGAAAAAGTCTGTTTGACATTATATGCCCACCTCATTAACTTCCAATATTAGTGCATTATATACACATTGTTATTTTACACAATTTATAGCCATTTTGCAAGAGGAAAATACAAAATATATAAAAAAAGTTACAAATTGATTACAAATTTTGTAATTATGTAAACTAAAATGTGTAAAAGATACCGCCACGGTTTTTCCGTGGCGGTAAAATTACTATTAATTGGTAATTGTCTTCTCGGTATCCTTATCAAAAATATGAATCTTTCCGGGCTCGAGAGTAATCTTAATGGTCTCACCGGGATGAGCTGTTGATGTAGGAGCAACACGTCCGTTAATGTTTTGTCCCTCGCAAACGGTGTAAAGATATTTCTCAGCACCCATAAGCTCAGTAACTTCAACATTAGCCTCAACAATACCGTCGGGGAACTTTTCAATGAGTTCTTCTTCATCGTGTACGTGTTCGGGACGAATACCGATAATAACCTCTTTGTCTATGTACGGAACTAAGCAATCCTTTTTATTCTTCTCTGCGGGAAGCTTAATCTTATACTTAACACCGGAACGTGTCTTAGTATCTTCGGAACCAAACTCTACAAAGAAGGTGCCATCCTCTTCCAAAACCTTAGCATCAAGGAAGTTCATCTGAGGTGAACCGATAAATCCGGCAACGAATGAGTTGCAGGGCATATCATAAAGATGCTGAGGAGTATCAACCTGCTGTACGACACCATCCTTCATAACAACGATTCTGGTACCCATTGTCATAGCCTCGGTCTGGTCGTGAGTAACATAGATAAAGGTTGTACCAAGTCTTAAATGAAGCTTTGAAATCTCGGTACGCATCTGTGCACGAAGCTTAGCATCCAAGTTGGAGAGCGGCTCGTCAAGTAAGAAAACCTTAGGCTCACGAACAATAGCACGACCTAATGCAACACGCTGACGCTGACCACCGGAAAGAGCCTTAGGCTTTCTTTCAAGAAGGTGTTCGATATCGAGAACACGAGCTGCCTCTTCAACGCGGCGCTTAATCTCATCCTTCGGGGTTTT
>JAZSCC010000102.1:0-4534 GCA_045602685.1 Acutalibacteraceae bacterium
AATAACTTGGTCATCAGTAAGACCGAGTGCTTCCTTAACTGCAAGAACAGCGTTGATGAAGTTAAGGTCATAAGTAGAATTTTCGTCATGAAGGAGAATAACGCCAAGTTTGAAATCAGACTTAACATCATAATCCTTTACGATTGCAGGAGCAGCGAGCAACGGGTCAGAAACAGGAGACTTTGCTTCGTCATTGTTTTTGCCGCCGCAAGCAGTAACGCCCAGCAACATAACGAAAAGAAGTAAGAGTGCGAGAAGTTTTTTCATTATTTTTCCCTCCGAATAAATAAAATTTTTATGTAAATGGTATTTACACCGAAAACAAAAAAAGACCGTTGCAAAAAGCGACCCTTACTAAAAGATAAGTCCCCTTAATGCTACAGCCTCCTTAAAAAGCAAAGAAATATTTGCTTTAAATTATATTTTTATGTTACCACAACACATAAATTTTGTCAATAAATTTCGACTCGAAATGCTTCTTGTATACATAATACGTGAAAATGTAAATTCACTCGACAAAAAATCGAACCGACCTGAAATCAGGTCGGTTTAATTTTTAAAATTATTATTTCACAAGCTCGATAATGGCCATCTCGGCAGCGTCGCCGCGACGGGGACCGGTCTTGGTGATACGGCAGTAACCGCCGTTCTTTCCAGAGTATGCAGGTGCAATTTCATCGAAGAGCTTCTTAACAACCTCTTCCTTGGTGATAAAGCTGAGTGCCTGTCTCTTATTAGCAAGACTGTTATCCTTAGCAAGTGTAATATATTTTTCGGTCATAGCACTGACTTCCTTGGCTCTGTAAACGGTAGTCTCAATCTTACCGTTCTCAAGAAGGAAGGTAACCATAGCTCTGAGCATTGCTGTTCTATGGTCAGCGGTTCTGCCGAGTTTTCTGGTTCCTGGCATTTAACTCACTCCTTTAAGAAAGTTAATTATTCGTCGTCACTTTTAAGAGCAAAGCCTAACGACTGAAGCTTAGCAATAACCTCTTCAAGCGACTTTCTTCCGAGGTTTCTGACCTTCATCATATCTTCCTCGGTCTTTTCGGTGAGATCCTCAACCGTATTAATGTTAGCACGCTTCAAGCAATTGAAGCTACGTACCGACAAATCAAGCTCCTCAATGGTCATCTCAAGAATCTTATCTTTTCCATCGCCGGCCTTTTCAACCATTATCTCGCTATTGGAAGCATCCTGCGAGAGGTCGGTGAAAAGCTTGAGGTGTTCAGTGAGAATCTTGGCGGCCCAAGAAACGGCTTCCTTTGCGGTAAGCACGCCGTTGGTCCAAACTTCAATTGTGAGTCGGTCATAGTCGGTCTGCTGTCCGACACGTGTATTATCAACACTGTAATCGGCCTTAACAACAGGATTAAAGATAGAGTCAACGGGTATTACACCGATGGGTGTATGGTCGGTCTTGTTATTCTCGGCCGGAACATAACCTCTACCTTTATCAAGAGTGAGCTCCATATTAAGCTTAGCACCTTCATCCAAAGTTGCAATATGCAGCTCGGGGTTAAGGATTTCAACCTCGCTGTCTGCCTTAATGGAAGCACCTGTTACTTCACAGGGGCCTTCAGCCTCAATATAAACAGTCTTAACACTGTCGGAATGAAGCTTAGCAGTGATTCCCTTAACATTAAGCACAATCTCGGTAACATCCTCTTTTACGTGAGGAATTGTCGAAAATTCATGCTGAATACCGTCAATTCTGATTGAGGTAACAGCAACGCCTTGTAATGAAGAAAGCAAGGTTCTGCGAAGGCTGTTGCCAATTGTAGTACCGTAGCCTCTCTCCAAGGGCTCAAGGGTAAATCTGCCGTATTTTCCATCCGGCGTCATGTCCAGTGTTTCAATTCTGGGCTTTTCAATTTCTATCATATAAAAGCTCCATTTCTCCGCACTTGATGTTTTATTTTTTATATCAGCGATGTGTGCGGAAATCCGCTGATACAGGTTTTCATCAGAAACAGAAACAAACCGTGCCTTGCCAAAACTTCTCAATAATAAGAAGTTTTGGCAAATAACACAAATTATTATTTAGAGTAGTACTCGACGATAAGCTGCTCTTCAACAGGAGCGTCAATAGCATCGCGGTCAGGAAGATTAACTACCTTTACAGATGCTGCATCGGCATTCTTATCAAGCCAAGAAGGAACGGGACGTCCGGCATTTGCCTCAAGAACTGCCTTAACCTTCTCACTGGAACGAGACTTCTCACAAATAGTGATAACGTCGCCTGCCTTCAAAAGATAAGAAGCGATATCAACGCGACTTCCGTTTACTTCAAAATGACCGTGACCGACTAACTGTCTTGCCTCGGCACGAGAGGAAGCAAGTCCTGCTCTGTAAACAACATTATCAAGACGTGACTCAAGAATTCTTAAGAGGTTCTCGCCGGTAACACCAACCTTGCGCTTAGCCATTTCAAAATAATGACTGAACTGAACCTCGTTTACACCGTAATAACGTCTTGCTGTCTGCTTTGCGCGAAGATGCAAGCCATACTCGGAAGTTTTCTTACGTCCTTGTCCGTGCTGTCCGGGAGCGTATGCTCTACGGCCAACAGAACACTTTTCGGAGTAGCAGCGCTCGCCCTTAAGGAACAACTTTTGACCCTCGCGACGGCAAAGTCTGCATACCGCACCGGTATATCTAGCCATATTTTACACCTCCAAAAAATTAGACACGTCTTCTCTTGGGAGGACGGCAGCCATTATGAGGAATCGGGGTAACATCTTTAATCATACTTACCTCGAGACCGGCAGACTGGAGAGCGCGAATAGCGGCCTCACGTCCGGCACCGGGACCCTTGACGTATACTTCAACTGACTTAAGACCATGCTCCATTGCAGCTTTAGCAGCAGTCTCAGCTGCAGACTGTGCTGCGAAAGGAGTAGACTTTCTGGTACCGCGGAAGCCAAGCTCACCTGCGGAAGCCCAAGAAAGTCCATTACCGTTTACATCGGTAATTGTTACGATAGTATTGTTGAAGGTTGACTGAATATGGGCAGCACCGCGTTCAATGTTCTTTTTCTCACGGCGTCTGCGAATTGTTGTCTTTGTAGCCATATTATTCTTCCTCCCCCTTACTTCTTCTTGTTAGCAATGGTCTTCTTCGGACCCTTGCGTGTACGGGCGTTAGTCTTAGAACGCTGACCTCTTACAGGTAAGCCTTTCTTATGACGTGAGCCACGGAAACTGCCGATTTCGACAAGTCTCTTGATATCGAAAGCGATTGCACGACGGCGGTCGCCTTCAACCTGAAGATTGTGGTCGATATACTCTCTGAGCTTTGAGATATCGTCCTCTGAAAGATCCTTAACTCTGGCATCAGGATTAATACCGGTATCTTTAAGAATCTGCTTTGATGTTGTAAGACCAATACCGAAAATATAAGTAAGTCCTATCTCAACTCGCTTGTTGTTCGGAAGGTCAACACCGGCTATACGTGCCATAAATCATTGCACCTCTCATTCAAAATTAAGTCCGGGATTAACCCTGACGCTGCTTGTGCTTGGGGTTCTCACAGATAACCATGATTTTTCCCTTGCGCTTGATAATTTTGCATTTGTCGCAAATCTTTTTGACAGAAGGTCTGACTTTCATCTTAATTTACCTCCAAAATACTGTCTGTCTTACTTTGAACGCCAGGTAATGCGCCCTTTAGACAGGTCATATGGTGACATTTCCACCGTTACCTTATCTCCGGGAAGGATTCGTATGAAGTTCATACGCAGCTTGCCCGAAATATGAGCAAGAATTACGTGTCCTCCCTGAATTTCAACCTTGAACATCGCGTTCGGCATTGCCTCAACGACTGTTCCTTCCAATTCTATCATATCCTCTTTGGACATTCAAATCTCTCCTTGACAAATATGCGATTTAAAATCGCTTAAAGCGTGTCTTACTGCTTTGTTTGTTTGCAGTTGTTCCTCTGTGAGTATGGTCTCGGTTAATGCGATATGCTTAATGTTTTTTCGTTTAGGACGTTCTAAAGGTCTATTCTTGCCGTCTGCGACAAGTACATAATCCTTTGAACTTTCCAGCACAACTAAAAAGCTATCGCCATCCCGTCCGGCCTTTGAACGTACTACCGTACCTCTTTTAAGCTCCATTGCTTTCCTCCTCAAGATTATGCAATCGTCATAATCTTCGGACCGTCACTCGTTATTGCAACGGTATGCTCAAAATGAGCCGAAAGTGAGCCGTCTGAGGTCAGTACTGTCCAACCGTCCGGCATAACCTTGACGTCGTACGAACCAGCATTAATCATCGGTTCGATTGCGATTGTCATACCCGGAACAAGACGAACTCCTCTGCCGGATACTCCAAAATTGGGTATCTCCGGGGCTTCATGAAGGCTCGTGCCTACGCCGTGGCCAACATAATTGCGGACCACCGAGTAACCGCGAGATTCGACATAACTTTGAACTGCCGCAGATATATCACCGACTCTGCCGCCGGGGAGCGCACGCTTAATACCTTCATATAGGCTCTCGCGCGTCACATCCATCAGCCGCTTCGCCTC
>JAZSCC010000103.1:0-6794 GCA_045602685.1 Acutalibacteraceae bacterium
CACCTGCAAAAACAAATGCTTATGCCGGACAGGTCATTACAGTAAAGTATAACTATAGTGGTATTGCCGGAATTAACGGAACCTTTTCTTATACAAATTCCAAGATTTTTTCAGATATTAAATTTCAAATTGACGGCTTAAGTTTAGGCGAATATAACGAAAGTAAAAACACATTTGCTTTCTTTGGAACAAAACCTGTAAATTGTACCATAACCTTAAAGTTGACCGTTTCTAATGGGGCTAAGATAGGCGATAAATGTACTATCAGCCTTCAATATGAAACAGCGGGTGCAGATGGTAATATGCCGTCTGTTCCGGATTATAAATATGATGTAACAACAGTAACTGTTGTTGAAAGAATTGATTCTTCTACTCTTCGCTCTTTAATTGAAAAGGCAGAAGGATTAAAAAAGAGCGTATATACAACCGACACTTGGGCAAAACTTGAATCTGCCCTTAATAATGCGAAATCTGTATTAAGTAACGCAACTACTCAAAATGAAATCAACGCGGCCGCACAAAGCCTTCGCGATGCAATAAATTCACTTGAAAAACTCCCTAATTATACCGAACTTGAAAAACAAATTAAGATAGCTGAAGCTCTGAATAAAGATGATTATACAGCAAAAAGCTGGGGAGTATTGTCTGAGGCACTTAAAAATGCTATCGAGGCAAGAAATTCAAAAAAACAGACAGAAATAGATACCGCCACAAATAATCTTAAGAGTGCAATTGCCAATCTTGTTTCTATATATGAAGGAAAACTCAAATTTGATGAGCTGAACCGTCAGATTGCCATTGCAGAAGGACTTTCTGAAAACGATTACGATGTTGAGAGCTGGGAAGTTCTTAAGACGGCACTTGCAAAAGCCAAAACGGCAAAAAGCTCAAAACTTCAACCGGAAATTGACAGTGCTGCAGCAGAACTGAAATTAGCCATTGAAGGTCTTAATAAAATAAATTATGACCGTTTATCTGCCGCAATGCAGGCTATTGATGATTACATAAAAAATAACAAATTCTTAAACCTTTGGAATGAATCGCAGGGACTTTTACAAGAAGCCAAGGACGCACTCACCAGCCGTGACCAGCAAAAGGTTGATGAGTATTCACAGAAAATAGAAAACCTGCTTATTCAATTAAAGCAGGCGGTTGCCGAGATGGCCGGAACAGATAGTGTTATCGTTGAAAAGCCGGTTGTTGGTGATGATTACTGTAATGTCAAAACTCATCCGATTTGGATTATTCTTTTGTGGATAAGTTTTGCTGCCAATCTTGTTTTTGCGGCTCTTATTATTATGTATTTTTATACAAAGAAAAAGAAGACGATTGATGATACTCCGTTAGTAGATTATGATATTTCCGATGATATGGAGTAATATTTTTCGATATTAATATTGTTATTGAACGTTGAAAAATTCGTAAGGATGTTTTGTTGTGAAGGAACAAAATTGGAAAAGAAAAGAATATGAAAGCTGGGATGAGGCTTTCCGCGGTCTTACACCAATTGTTCGTCAGCAGTCAGTTCGGGTTGCCGCCTATACACAGGCACTGTTTGTTCAGGCTGTTAAAATGAAGTTTGGCTTGAATACACAGGCCGGTCATGAGCGAATGAAGGGACAGTATGCCGACTTGATGTATAAATGCGGTATGTACCATCAGCTTGGAAAAGCTCCCGTTCCTCCTGAATATCAAGTTTTAAACGAGCACTTTTCAGATGAAGAAATGGCTGTGTATAAGAAGTACACAATTGACGGTCGTGCATTGGTTGCATCTCTTCAAGAAAAAGGTGCAAATATTAAAGACCGTCGTAAAGATAAGTCTCAGGAAAGAGCCACAAAAAATATTCCTTGGTTAATTATGCGCGAATGTTGTGAGCAACATATGGAGCGCTGGGACGGTTCAGGATATCCTGAAAATCGTTTAGGAAGTGATATAAGTGCACCGGCACAGATTGTTGGTCTTGCTAAGGAACTTGACCGAATCGCTTCAGAAACCAAGTCAGAGAATCCGTTTGAGATTGCATTTGAAAAAATAGTTGCCGATAGCGGAAAACTGTGGTCACCTGAGCTTGTTGATGTCTTGAAATCCGGCAAGGAAGCATGTTATGGGGTATACCATAAATATATTACATATACCCGTACAATCCCTAGAACGATTCCTCTTGTTGAACGCCGTTTGAATCGGTCAATGGGCTTAAAATATCGCCCAATGGCGTCAAATGAGCCTAACATATTTCCTATGTATGTTGCTGAACCTTGGTTTAAAGGTGTCGCAAACAGACCGGATGATACAGAAACGGCAGACGATTTGAGAGGACTGTTTGTTCGGACAAATATCGTCGAAGATGTCAGTTGGTATCTTCTTTATGAGGCTACTGATACAATTTTGCGTTTGCAAAATTGTAACGTTGCCGTTGATGGAATTCTTCTCGAAATGATTCCTGAATTTTATAAATTGGGTTCACAATTACAAAAGTTTAATAAGCTGTTTAATGACCAGCCGATTCAAAAGGAACGGCTTATGCTTACCATCCCGTTTGAACAGTTATGTGAATGTAATAAGACAACATTTGAGATAATACAACGCTATTTACGAAACGGTGTTTGTATTGTGCCTGATAATGTACGGTCACATGAGACCTTTTCTCCTGAAAAACTTAAGGAAATCGGCATAAAAAAGGTAGTTTTGGCTGATGGCCTTGTCAGGACCTCTAATGGTGCAGTTTTAGTTCAAAATCTTCATAAAAACGGAATTACCGTATTAGGAAGAACGGCGGACTCACCTGAGGCAATCAAATGGTTTGTTTCTAACCGTGTTTATTGTTATTCGGGTACAATGGTTGGCGTTTCTGTTGATGAGGATGAGATGATACTCGATATCCTTGCCAGAGAAGAAATATAATAGTTATTTAATGCACACAACTATTATTAAAATTTAGGTGTTCTAAAATGGCAGAAAATAATAAAAACGACCAAAAATCGACAGGTGGTAACAGTAAACAATCAGGTTTTTTCAAAAAACGCAGAGCAGGCGTCGTTCTTACAAGGGATGAGGTTATAGAAATAAAGCGGGGCAGAAGAAAGCTTCGCAAACAAATGCTAGATGCAGGTATCAAAAGCAAAAGTGAATTTGAACTTACCGCATCAAGTCTTGGTCTTTACTTTGACGAGAACAGAAAAACTGCGCTTCTTCTTTGGTTTTTAAGCTCTAAAGGGTTTTGGCTTCTTTTGTCATTGGGAGCGTTATTATTGTTATTACTTTACGGTATGTCGGCAATAACAAGTTTGCGTGGGCATTTTACCATCAGTATGTCAGATGAGCTATTCCGTGAGGGTTTTAGTATTTCTGAAACGCGTGAGTTTGAAAATCCGACGTCTCATTTGTTTGCTACCCCCGCAGAAGATGTCCCGTGTATTTCAATAGTCAATATTCCCGATAATGTTGATGAGATTGACGGGGCTCATCACGATAGATATTTTGCATACACCTTTTACGTAAAAAACGAAGGTGAAAGTGCTCAGAATTTATTGTGGCAGCTCAGGTTAAATTCTGAAAGTCAAAACCTTTCACAGTCGGTATGGGCTATGCTTTTTATCGACGGTGAAATGACAATATACGCTAAAGCTGATGATGAGGGTAATCCTGAGATGCTTCCCGCTAAAGATGATAACACACGAGGATATTTGCAACCTCCGTTTTATCAGTCAGCGGCTGACCCTGACGGACAGTATGAAGTGATAAAAAAATCGGGTGCACTCACGTATTGGCGGGTTAAGACAAAACCGTTCTTATCAGATTCTCTTGTTCAAGAGGGGTTGATTGAACAGTTTAACCCGCAAGACGTACATAAAATCACGGCGGTTATCTGGCTTGAGGGTGATGACCCACAATGCACCAATGAGCTTATCGGCGGTCATTTAGGAATGGATTTCTTTATGCAAATTGCAGAGTGAGTCCAATGGAAAATAGTTTTTATCAGCGAGTTACTGGCTGTTAAAATATAAATCGTATACTTATTTAGAGAAGGGATAAAAAAATGAAAAGTAACAAAAACAGTTCAATTTATTCGATTAGGGTTAAGCTTGTTTCGGCTGTTGCGATGCTTCTTGTAGCAACCATCATGGTCGTTTCATCGACTTATGCATGGTTTACTTTGTCTACAGCACCTGAAATTACAGGTGTATCAACAGCAGTCGGTGCAAACGGTGCCTTGGAAATGCTCCTTGCAACTAAAGATGCAGATGGCAAATGGTTTTACGGAACCGGCTCTGTTGGTGAAAAGAGTGAGGTGGAGCGTAACTCCTATTGGGGTAACCTTGTAAAGCTTGATGATACTAGTTACGGTTCACAAGCAATTACGCTTTATCCGTCTAAACTTAATCTTAATGACGGAAAGCTGAACCTTCTTGAGCCGTTGCAAACTCCGGTGTTTGGTGATGACGGTCGTGTCGAAAGTACGCCGGCGGGCGGTAACTTTGCAAAATATAACGGCACTAACTTTGTGCAGGATGATAGCTATTATGGTTTCCGTGCACTTGGTGTTGCTTCCGGTTTAAGTGAACGTCAACAGGCTTTCAGGTCTGCCGTTTCGTCGGTTGCAACTGCTCAGTACAATGCTCAGACTGAAGCACGTAGGTCTCTTAGTGCAAACGGTACACCTCTTGCAAATATTGCTGTTAATAAGGCTATGAACGATGATAATGCCAAATTTAAGCAGGCTGACGTTGATGCTATCGGCTCAATGGTAAGTGCTCTTGAGGTTTCTTTAAAGCAGGTTGAAGAAGCATATATTCAGGCAATTATTGCCTATGCTCTTGGCAAGAAAACAACTCCTGTTCCCGACCCTGCTGCCGATAAGACAGCATTGTCCTATGCCGGTGCAATTAAAAATGCTGCGACTATCGAAAATGCAGCTCTTGGCGATAGACTTAATGCTGTATTTAGCTTGATTGGAGCCGATGCTACTACAATTAAGACAGCAATGGATGGATATGGTATATATGAGTCCGCTGTTGAGGAAGTGCTTAAAGCTAAAAACGCACACGGAGCAATAACGAAAGCTGATGAGTATTCCTGGACTGATATTGATGACGCTTTGACACCGCTTGTTAACGTTTCTTCAATTACAATTAACACCATTCCTGCGGGACAAGTTACTCAGGAGGCTAACAAGAACCAGATTGCCGGCGATATTCTCGGCGGCAAGGGTGTTCAGGTCAATATTCCCACTAACGGTGGTGTATATGCCGACATTGCCGACCTTGCGGGTGACTATACTGTTGATATTGAAATCCAGTCTGACAATTTAAATGTTGGTGTTGATGGAATTACTATTAAGGCTACCATGACAGCTGATTCTACACAGGCTACTCCGTATCTTGCACAGGTAAGCAGTAAAATTAACGCTAACGACAATCAGCCTGCCGATGCTGCCGCAGGTGCACTTCCTTTGACTGAGCTTTACGGTTATGTAATTGACCTTGCATTCAGAACAAATGCTGCACAGTCAAACCTTTTGCTTCAGACAGATGCTAAGGACAGAATCTATAGCGATAATAATAACATTCAGACAATGGGTAGCGGAAGTACAATGACATTTAAGTCATCTTCTTCTGACTTTACTACTCAAAAAGTTAAAGATTTAATGAGCAATATCAGAGTTGTTTTCTATAGTACTGTGGACCAGTCTAATATGGCAGAGATTTATGCGACTGCCAAGCTTGATGTTGTAAATGGCGTTGTAGAGGATGCAAACGGTGTAACTGCAAAGCTTTACACTTTCAAGACAGCTACAGCCATTAAGGCTGATTATGACCACGATAACGACGATACTACCGAAGCTCGTACACTTTATAAGGTTGACGGTAAGTATTATGATTCTACAGTATGCATTCCCGGTAAGAATGAAGTAACTCCTGCTGAGGGCAGTGTTACAGATACTGCTGAAACAGCAGCTGTTGAGCTTCGCGATAATGTAATTACCGCACTTAATCAGGGTGTAATTAAGCACGTTTCTGCACTTGTTTACCTTGACGGTGAGAATATCGAAAACGATGATGTTGCAGCTACCGTTGCTCAATCTATGACCGGTAGTGTAAACTTCCAGTTCGCAAGCAGTGCAACACTCGTTCCGATGGAGTATGGAAATTTGCACACTCCTAATAGCAATGAGAACAACTAATCGTGTTTAGTTTTGATGCGACTGTTAGGTAAAATGAAATAATATTTGGCTATCCCTATCTGTATAGTGATTTTTACGGATAGGGTAGTGCCATATAATAAACAGACACTTTTTTAGTCAAACTAAGAGGTTAATATCGTGATAAATCAGACCGAAACGAAAAAAAACAGGGTATTGAGTAAGAAAGTTAAGCTTGTTATATATGTGTATATACTTCTATTTTTATTGATTATTTCGGTTGCCGCTACATATACTTGGTTTTCTTTGAGCAGGACTCCGCAGGTTAGTAATTTGTCTATGTATGTGACTTCTCGTTCCGGTCTGGAACTTGCGCTTACGCCTGACAGCGAACAATGGGGAAGTCAGCTTTCGTTTCTTGATATGGCAAACGAAAATGTTCCTTTACGTCCTATAACTTGGTCAGAAAAAAATCAATGTTTTTATATTGCCGAGTATGGTATTGACGGAAGGCTTTCGGGAAATTGGCAGTCAGTTTTGGACGAAAACCAATCCAACAATAACATCGGTGAAGGATATTATAGCGTCGGAACCTTTTATGCTCGCACAAACGAGGATGTAAAGGTATCGTTAATAGAGTCTGTTAAAACAG
>JAZSCC010000104.1:0-6713 GCA_045602685.1 Acutalibacteraceae bacterium
CAATATGAGGTATGGTCTGCTTTTAGTAAACCAAATCTGTTTTTAGATATTACAGAGGTTATTGATTTAAAAATCAGAGCGGTGAGTGAATATAAATCGCAGCTGGAGAGTTATGATTACGTTGCTTTGTGTGAGGGTATAAATAAATATCGCGGAGCATTGAAAAATGTTGGATATTGTGAAGCTTATTTTTCTGAAACACGTGCAAAAAAGAATAAACGCAAAAAAAGAGTTATGAGCATGTGGGAAAAGACTCCGGCGGGTGTTAGAAAATTACTTAAAGGGTTAAAACCGTGAAGGATTAAAATAATGGAAGATTATAAAATTTATAAATGTGAAGATAAATCTGGTAGTAAGGTGAATCCTGACTTTATTTATAACCGTTTTGATTTATGGGGTAGTAATGCTTTGCAAGGAGAAGTACAGCTTTATTGCTATCAGGACGATAATACGAAGTTTATGTTTGAAGTTTTATACAGAAATTCCAGGGCAGAATTAGGAATACATTTAATGAGGTTGAATGAAGTTATCTTAAAGCGAATTATTGATTTTGTTTTTCAAAATTCCAAGGTGACGGTAATCAGCTATCAAAATGGTCTTGTAAAATTGGGAGATTTTATCGAACACAGCCATTACCGTATAGAATTGCCGGAATCACATGATGAATTGGATTTGCGTCTTTCATCTAAAGGTCGGTACAATATAAAGCGAGAAAAAAGAATTTTAAACGAAGACTTTGGCGAGTATAAGGTTGTTAATTATCCTGCATTAGATGAAAGGTCTAAGGAATTATGGGAGCATTACTTTAAATATAAGAATAATACCCATAATGTCAATTACGGGTTTACGCCTCAAGAATATTGTGACAATTACCATGTCACCGATATTTATGCTTTAATATTGGGACAAGATAGAATAGCATCTGTGGTTTTGTCGTGTGAACAGTGTCCGATAGTATATATTGAAAATTTGACATATGATACCGATTTAAGCAAATATTCTCCGGGACAGATTTTGTATGATGAATATCTTAAAAGTTTAATAAAGAAGGGTATATCTGAAATATTTTTGCTTGGCGGCAATTATTCTTATAAGAAAAGGTATGCCAGTATTTTGGATACCGTTTATAATTGTACTGTTTACAAAAATTCTTTTATAGAAACAAAATATAAATTAAAAAATTTTGTGAATAAAGGCTTAAGATATATTAAAAGAAAAGTATTCCGTTAAAGAATAGTGTCACGCTATTAATAAGTAAAAACAGAAAAACTTTTAAAAAGAACAGTGATAAGAGTTTCAAAGTAGGTGTCACAAGAAAATATTACTAAAGATTGATATGATAAAAAACGGCTTGTAATAACAAGTCGTTTTTTTGTTTACGTTGACTTATTTGGCTTGTTATTAAAGTGTATTTATCATAAAATTTGCCTCTGGGAAATATAAATATTAAAAACATTTAGGCGGTGGGGTATGAAGCGGGGTATTGGATTTTGGCAATTAGTAGGCTTTTTTGTTGTGTCGGTAATGGGAACGGTTTTGCACTTTTTATATGATTGGACCGGAAGTACGATTGCGGCTTTGGTTTCAGGGATGAATGAATCAACGTGGGAGCATATGAAACTTCTGTTTTTTCCGATGCTTTTATTTGCGGTTGTTGAATATTTCATTTTTGGTAGAGATATTCAGAACTTTTGGTGTATTAAACTCAAAGGCACTCTGGTTGGTTTATTATTGATTCCTGTGATTTTTTATACGCTCAGAGGCGTATTCGGAACAACGCCCGATTGGATTAATATTATGATCTTCTTTTTATGTGCGGCGGTTGTGTTTATTTATGAGTTAAAGCAGTTCAAGGGTGATGTTGGCACATGCAAGAGTAGTACGGGCTGTATTGCAGTTTTGATGTTGATAGCATTAGCATTTGTGATATTTACATTTTTTCCGCCCTCGTTACCGTTGTTTCAAGACCCCGTTGACGGCAGATTCGGAATATAAAATAATTAGCAGTATAGTAACAGCATAGTAATTAAAGGGTGATTTTTTTGAGAGAACTTTTATATAACCGTCAGTGGGCTGTGAATTATGCAAGGGTTTGGGCATATTCCCGAAATCCAAGATTTTACGATTTTGCGGATATTGGCGGAGATTGTACAAATTTTGCATCTCAATGTATCTATGCGGGAGCAGGGGTTATGAATTATACGCCTGAAACGGGTTGGTTTTACATTACCGCAAATGACCGTACACCGTCGTGGACAGGTGTTGAGTTTTTGTATGATTTCTTAGTTAACAATCTTTCGGTAGGGCCTTACGGAGAAGAGGTGTCGGACAGGGAGGCTTTTCCCGGCGATATTATACAGTTGGCAAATGCCGAGGGGGATTTTTATCATACGCTTGTTATTGTAGATACATTGCCTGAGATTACGGTTGCAGCACATTCGCGGGATGCACTTAACAAACCGCTTAGCAGCTATAATTTTGCTGCCGCAAGATTTATTCATATTGACGGAGTTCGGGCGTGGTAAAGGTCGGCTAATGCTGTTTTAGTTGGTTTTATTGTACCGCTTCCAAACATTTGTTCTTTACTTTTTGATTTTTGTGTGCTATAATTCAAGAACAGATGTTCGAGAAAAGGGGTAAAAATGGCTGATGCGACAGATTTTACACTGTGACCTTAATAATTTTTATGCATCGGTAGCCTGCCGTGATAACCCTGAATTACGGGGCAGGGCAGTAGCGGTAGGCGGAAGCAAAGAGGAACGGCACGGTATAATTTTAGCCAAAAATGAGATTGCAAAACGATATGGTGTTTCAACGGGGGAAGCTATTTGGCAGGCCCGGCAGAAATGTCCGTCTTTGGTGGTTGTTCCGCCTGATTTTAAGAGATACACTTATTTTTCAAAAGAGGTACGTAAGATTTATGAACGGTATACCGACCTTATTGAGCCTTTTGGTATTGATGAATGTTGGCTTGATGTGACCGGCAGTCGCAGACTTTTCGGCAAAGGAGAGGAGATAGCTGACCGTATTCGTCGTGAGATAGCGACTGAACAGGGATTGACAGCTTCGGTGGGTGTTAGTTTTAATAAGATTTTTGCAAAATTAGGTTCTGATTTAAGAAAACCCGATGCTACAAATATTATTCCTTTTGAAAAATTTAAGGAGATTTTGTGGCCTTTAGAGGTTAATCGGCTGCTTGGAGTCGGCCCTGCAACCGAACGGAAATTACACTCATTAGCGGTTTTTACGATTGGTGATTTGGCTAATATAGAGCCTGAGGCATTGAGGCTTAAGCTTGGTAAAAACGGGGTGCTTTTACATCGGTTTGCCAACGGTGAGGAGAATTCATCGGTTTTAAAAAGTGATTTTAAGTATCGTCCGCAGAGTATCGGTCGGTCGGTTACATGCCCTAAAGATTTGACCGATTTTTCAGAGGTTTACCGTGTGTTTTTGCGCCTGAGTGAAGAGGTTGGAAGAGAGCTTCGGCGTGAGGAATTACAGGCACATTCAATAGCGGTGCATATTCGTGACAATCGTTTACAGGTCAAAGAGTTTATGACCGGACTGCCGGAACCGTTGCAGTCATCTAAAACCTTAGCTGATGAGGGGATAAAGCTGTTGCGTAAGAACTACGGTTTTGAGTATCCTTTAAGGTCGGTTGGGATAAGGGCAATAAACTTAAAAGATTACAGTCCGAAACTGCAATTATCCCTTTTTGAAGATAATATGAAAATTATAAAGAGGGATATGCTGGAGCAAAGTGTCGATAGAGTGCGAGAGAGGTTTGGGGATTCTTCTGTTGTTAGGGCGTCCTTGCTTAATGATTTTGAGGCATTCCGTGAGCAATCACCAAGCACGTTAGGTCATGCAAGGCTGTCGTTATAGACCATCAAAAGTCTTTGAAACTGAAAATATTGCAAAAAAACAACTGCACAAGTCCGTTTTTAACTGACCTGTGCAGCTGTGTTTGTTCAGGTGTGTTTATAAAAAATGTGGTGTGGGCGTTTTAATTGTATAGTTTTTTGATTTGCGGATTTTTAAAAATCAGTACGGCTGCTATAGTGGTAATAATCATTTCGGGTAGCATATATGCTCCGTTATAGCAGATAGAGTAAATCCAAACACTATCCCATTCGCACCAGCTTGCAAAAAATATTCCGCCGGAAACAAGATGGGATAAAAACCGAAATATCATTGCTAAAACTATACCGAAAATAATACCAATAACGCCTTTTTTCTTGAAAATTCCGGCAAAGCCCAATACCGTGTAGGCAAGTATGTAGTCAAAAATTATAGCACCGATTACATACCCTAAGGATAAACCCCATCCTAAAAGGCCGTCTATAAAAATACCGAACATAAGCTGTACTACCGAATACATAAAAGCGCCCACAAGCCCCCAAAAAGTACCGTACATTAAAGGTACCATAACAATAGGAACCATTGAAAGCAGGGTGACTGACCCTCCAAGCGGCATTTCATATACTTTTAACAGACTTAAAACAGAGCTTAAGGCTATAAGTATTGCCGTAACGCATAGTCTTTTTGTGAATAATTTGTTGTTTGCCATAATAAAATTCCTTTCCTGTTGCGGTTTTCGGCACCGCAAAGCCAATATTTAATTTAGCAGAAAAGGAAAATCAAAAGCTCATCAGTAATTACCTGATGAGCTTTAAATTTCACGTTTAGAAAAATTCCTACGTCGGCATTACCCGCATCAGGTATAACGGTCAGAACGAAACACGTTCTATCTCAGCCGGGTCAATTCCCAGCACCCTTTTCTGTTAAATTTGATATTATTATACCGCTTAAATTTGATTTGTCAAGCAAAATATGTAAAATATTTTTGTTGAATTGCTTAGTTTGGCAGGCATTGACATAACTTCTAAAAAATGCTAAAATTATAAGACACTATAAAAGGAGGCGGAGTGTATGCTAAAAAGTCCTATGTCGGCTAAAGTAAATTCTCAGGAATATTTTATTTATGAAGGCTTTAATTCCAGGGCCGAAGTGTTTGTAAATAAAATGCTGTCAAGTTATATGCCTGCTTCTTATAGTGAAATCAAGGTTATTCACGACCCGGTTTGGGGGACTATAAAGTTTTATCCGTGGGAGTTACAAATCCTGGATTCTCCGCTTTTACAACGCTTACGTAATATTAATCAGCTGGGATTGGCGGTGTTAACCTATCCATCGGCACACCATTCCCGTTTTGAGCACACCTTGGGCGTTACTGCGTTGGTTACAAAAATGGCTGACAGTATTAACGACGGAAATACTTTTGATGGGCAGGAACCGGTCTCGCGTGCCGATGTTTTAAAAATGCGGCTCGCAGCTATTTTACATGATGTCGGTCATTGCTTCTTCTCGCACCTATCGGAAAAAATGTATGGCAATACTGAGGAGTTTAGTATTTTAAAGTCTGAGTTTGAAATTTTCAAAAAGGCTCAACCTCATGAAATTTTGGGTTATATAATCATTAATACGCCGTCATTCAAGGATTTTTTTGAGAACAAGGTAAATTATCCGATAAACGTTAATACCGAGACGTTTTTTGAGGATTTGGGCCGGATGATAGTCGGTGCACCGATTGATGAGTTGTCCTGTGAAAACGGGCAAACAATAAAGAAATATTATCTTACCGAAATGATAAACGGTCAGTTTGACGCCGATTCACTGGATTATTTGCGCCGTGACAGCTATATTACCGGCCTATCCTTAACCTATCATATTGACCGCTTTTTATATAAAATACGTCTTTTTGACCTGACTGAAACGGTAAACGGACAAGAGGTCATTGCAAGACATTTGACTGTGCCGGAATCGGGAGTTTCAACGGTAGAGGAAATTGTTTTTGGTAAGCAGATGTTAACACGCTACATATATCAGCATCAAAAGGTGCTGGCTACCGACGTTTTGGTTTATGATGTTGTGAGTGGTTTGAGATTAGGCGGCAAATTGCAGCATCCTTGTGATTTTCTTTATTATTGTGACGATGATATTTATAAGCTTTATGATGAAAACGGTGACCCTGATTTACGGGTTCCTGCTTACGGTATGCCGATACATAACGATTCAAAAAAGACGATTTCCGACGTGGTACGTCAAATAAAACAACGCGATTTGCCGAAAAAAGCGTTGGTTTTGAATATGGAAAATTTAACTACAGTTATTGGTGAAATGACGTTAAACAGAGCCTATAATATTGTTCAAGCGGCAATGCTTTCGGGTGGTTTCAGGCAAGAGGTCAAGGATGAGGCAGTAAGGATTTGTGAAAAACTAAAGCTTGATAAAAATGAAATTGACCTATTTGATGTATTTTATTCGGTGCCTAAGCCCTCGGCTGTAAAAAATTATACCGACTGCTTTGTGGCAACGCATGACGGCAAATTTACGGCTTTGTCAGAAATTGCGGACCTTAATGATTGGGCAGATGAGTTTTCTTTAAGGTCTTGGAATGCCTATGTTTTTTCATCATCAAGTCTTTTGCCGGTTATAAGTCTTGCCGCTAAAATCGTATTGGAGCAAAGAGGATTAAGCTTCAATGAGGATAAGATTTTTGCCAACTTAAAGCATGCAAAAGAGGTTGAAATGTTATCTGACAGGCTCAAAAAGGCAAGATAACTCATAGTATATAGAAATACTTTTTTCGGAGGGGAAAATGGTTTTTAATAATATCTTAGAGGCGATGGGTAATACCCCGATGATTCGTC
>JAZSCC010000105.1:0-10762 GCA_045602685.1 Acutalibacteraceae bacterium
GTCAGAGAAGGAGGGAGCGCCGGGGTTCTCAAGGAAAGCTGCATCGAGAGACTGTAAGTACTTAGAAACTGCATCCGGGATTTCCTCGGTAGACGGAGTGCCGTACTCAGCAATAGGAACACAGCCGAGAGCGATAACAGCCTCAGGCATAATGGGCTGAGTAAGAGGAATACCTGCAATAGCAAAGCCGGTAGCATACATAGGATGAGCGTGAACAACGGCATTAACGTCGGGACGCTCCTTGTAAACTCTCATATGCATTTTGATTTCAGACGAGGGCTTGAAGCCGGGGTTGGCCTGAATAACCTTACCGTCACGGTCAACCTTGCAGATAAATTCAGGAGTCATAAAGCCCTTACTTACACCTGTGGGGGTGCAAAGGAACTCATTGTCACTGATTTTTACGGAAATATTACCGTCATTCGAAGCAACCATACCCTTGTCGTAGGTGCGCTTACCGATTTCGCAAATCTGTTTTTTGATTTCAAATTCATTAACCACTTTTTATTTCTCCTTTTTTGTTTTTTTGAGATTTTATATTTCTATGGATAAATAATACCATAAATAATAACAAAAGTCAATAGAAAAATCTGTTTTTTTCTTTATTTTTCTGTTTTTTCGTTGGTTTTGTGTGGTTTTAAGTGTTCAATTATACTTGAAACACCTTCGCCGGACTTGGAATTGACGTGAAAAACCGTTTTACAACCTGAAAGCCGTAACCAACGTTCAGCCCTGAGAGGGTCTGCTTTATCGATTTTGGTAACAATTCCGATAACCTCACGGTTGACCAAGCAGGTGATGTTGGGTGGAAAGAGCGAATAATCGTCATTTGCCGCTATCAGTAATGCCACAACGTCGGCCTCATATGAGTATAATGCGAGGGCGGCGCCTAAATCGTGGTTTTCGGCGTATTCACCGGGCGAGTCAATTATAAAATCGTTAAATGATATACCTTGAGTTTTTTGGTAGCGGATTTTTTCACCTTTTAAAGCCTGAGTCAGCGTGGTTTTTCCGCAGCCGCTTCTGCCAATCAGTAAAAGCCGTTTTAAGTTCTTGTTATCTCGCATACGGCAAAACCTAATTTATTGATTGCATATTCGGTTACTGCAGTTAACGCTGCTTCAACCTGCGAAACAGTGCCGGTAACGATTACCGTACCGCTGAAGCGGTCAACAAAACCCAATTCAACACCCGAAGCCTTCATTGCAATATCACCGGCAATAATTGCGGTCTCACTGGGACTTAAGGTTAATATTCCAATAGCCCCCGAATGTTCTTCGGCAGGGTCCAATCCTAATTTGTAGTAAAGAATTTTGTCAGGATTGGCTATAATGTGTGCCAAGGTAATCTGCTTACCGGGTACGATTTCCTGGATAATTCGTGCTTTATTTTCGGCTGAAAGATAGTCTTTAATGTCCACTTTATCAACCTCCTAAATGTGTAGTAAGTCCGTATGACCTGCAAACTTCCAAAAGCTCCTGCATTTTGTTATTGGTTGGTGACGGTACATCGCCCATTAAGTACGGACGTCCCAATCCGTCGTATTTATCCTTACCCATACGGTGATAAGGCAAAAGGTGAATTTCATTAACGTTCTTTAAAGAACTTGTGAATTTCGCAATCTCCCCGATTTCTTCTTTAGTATCGTTAAATCCGGGGATAACAGGAACTCGAATAATCAGACGTTTTGCTTTTTCGGCAATCAGTTTTGCATTGGTTAGAATCAGCTCATTCGGTCTTGTAGTGAATTCCTTATGTTTTGCCGAGTTTATATGCTTTATATCCATTAAAAACACATCAACCTCGGGGATAAACCGTTCGATAACTTCCCAATCTGCAAAACCGGTGGTTTCGATTGCGGTGTTGATACCGTTTTCGTGCGCGGCTTTAAGCAGTGCTACCGCAAAATCAGGCTGCCACAAACATTCACCGCCCGAAAGAGTAAGACCGCCACCGCTCCTAAGGTAATAAGGACGGTCCCGCATTACTTCTTCCATAACTTCTTTAACGGTGGTGTCGTAGCCTATCGTTTTAACCTTGCCCCGTTGCTTCATTAACTGAACCTCATAGTTTTGAGATTCAGGGTTGCAGCACCAACGGCATCTTAAAGGGCATCCTTTCAAGAATACGATGGTTCTTACACCCGGTCCGTCATGGGTGGAAAAGCGCTGGATATCAAATATTCGGCCTTTTACATTATATATATCGGTCATTTAGAATTCCCCCTGCTCGGTACGGTTGATAATATCGTCCTGCAACGAGCGTGAAAGAGTAGTGAACAGCGCACTGTAGCCGGCAACACGGACAACCAGGGATTTATACTTTTCGGGATTTTTCTGCGCGTCCCTTAAAGTTTGGCGACTGACGACGTTAAACTGCATATGGCTGCCCTTTTGGTCAAAGTAACCGCGTACTAATGCAACAAAGCTTTCAAGACCGCTTTCACCTGCCAATGCACTCGGATGGAATTTCATATTGAAAAGCGTTCCGTTGGAGGCAATGTAGTGGTCCAATTTGGAAACCGAGTTAGCAGCGGCGGTGGGGCCCTTTACATCTCGACCTGCTGCAGGGGAGACACCGTCGGCAACCGGTGTGTTAGCCAAACGGCCGTCAGGCGTTGCACCGGTCTGTGCACCTAAGGGCACATTTGCCGAAACGGGATACAATCCCGCCTGATACTGACCGCCTCTGGGGTTTCGGTAGTTAAGTAACGGTTTTGTGTATGTATAGGCAACATCTCTTGCAAAGCTGTCAACCTCGCTTATATCGTTACCGAACTTAGGCAACTGACCGATTTTCTCAAGCAATAAACTATATTTTGCTTTTTGCTCGTCGGTGCAGTTGTTTTTAACAACCGTTTCGTAAATAGTTTTAACATCCTCACGAGATAAAACCTTACCGCTTTCCACAAGGTTCTTTGCAACCTGAGCTGTAATATTTTCGGCAATTTTAGAATCCATATCCTTGCCGTAGTTGTTGTCTAAGGCTTCCTTATACTCGGCCATTGTAACGGATTTTTCTTCAAACACTAACCGCTTGATAGCATACAAAGCATCGGCCATATTGGCAATACCGAATCCCTGCGGTCCGGTGAAGTTGTAGATAGCGCCGCCTTCCTGCAAGGATTTACCTCTGCCGATGCAGTCCTCAACCATGCAAGACTGGAAGGGTAACGGGCAACGTTCGGCGTGGGCTAAATCAATAGCGTTATCGGCGTTTACAAGCAGTTCGATAAAGTAAGTCATTTGCTTTTTATAGGCATCATAGAACTCGTCAAACGAGGTCATTTCGGTAACCTCGCCGGTTCTGGGGCCAATTTGAATACCCTTGTCGACACCGTTGGAGAATACTAATTCAAGGGGACGGCACATATTAAAGAATGCGGCATCGTGCCAGCCGTCAGTTTTGGCTGATTTCTGAGGCTCGACACAACCGATAATATTGTAGTCTCTTGCATCCTCTAAGGTTAAGCCTCTGCTTTGAAGTGAAGGGATAATAACCTCATCATTATAGTAGGCAGGTAAGCCAACGCCGGTTCGGGTGACCTCGGCGGCACGGAGCATAAATTCGTGCGGTGTGCCGTTCCAAACGCGGACCGAGAATGAAGGCTGAGGCAAATGAACGTGCATTGTGGCGTTCATACACATATAAGAAATATCGTTTGTGGCATCCTGGCCGTTTGAGTCCTGACCGCCGACAATAAGGTTCTGGAACAAACTGTATCCTGCAAAGCCCTCTGCCGATGCGGCATCGCGAACTTTGTTAAGGTCGTTTAATTTTACCCAAATACAGTCGATTAACTCTTGTGCAAATTCGCGGGTAATAGCACCTTTTTCTAAATCCACCTCATAATATGGGTACATATATTGGTCAAAACGGCCGGGAGAAATTGAGTGACCGCTTGATTCGGTCTGTAATAGCATTTGCACAAACCAGAACGACTGGCAGGCTTCATAAAACGAAGTTGCGCCCTCGGCCGGTACTTTTGAACAGTTTGCCGCAATTTGCAAAAGCTCGGCCCTGCGTTTTTCGTCAGAGCAGGCGGCAGCCTCGTTTTTAGCCAAAGCAGCGTAACGCTTGGCATAATCGCAAACGGCATTACAGCTGATGATTACAGCTTCTAAAAATTGAAAACGTTTTGAATAATCACTGTCGGCAACGCTTAATTTAGCTTTTTGTTCTTCGACTTCCTTAATAATACCCTTAAAGCCTATTTTTAAAACTTTGCCGTAGTCAACAGTAACGTGTCCGATTCCGTTGTAAAAATAGTTGCCGGGCGTAAATATATTGTGGTCAATCGCGGCAAGTGCTTCGGGTGCCATATAAGAGGTGGCAAGCTCGCTTGTGGTTTTGCCTGCCCAATAAGTGTATACCTTACGAAGCGTTTCTTTTGTTTCTTCCGAAATATAAAACGGGTCGGCATTTCGTGTGGCAATTGTATCAAACTCATCCTGCAACCAAGTATACGAGTACTCGGGGAAAACCTGACAGCCTCTGGGAGCTTTAGTATTACTGCCGACAATCAACTCTAATGGGCGGATTGTAATAGGCAGTTTTTCCAAGATATTCGCAAAAGCCTTGGCTCTTCTTAATATAATAGGTAAATTTTCGGTTTGCTTATAAGACTCTGTTAACAGTACCGCGCGGTCAGCCTCAATCTCGGGCATTTTAAGGAATAAATGCTCGATGAGTTTCCCGATACGCTCGGTTTTTTCAATTTTTGCACTGTAAATAGGCTTCATAATATGTAATACCTCCTGAATTAAGGTTGAAACTTCTGTTTGAGGCTACTATCTCACGTTAATTTATCATCATTTTAGCATAAAACCACATAATTGTCAATACCAAAACCACACAAAAACAGAAAAATAACGAAAAAACCAAAAATAAATACTTGAATTTTACAAAGATTCAAGCGTTTTCGGATTTGATTTGCCGAAAACTTGGCTTTTGGTTGAAAATGTAACATATATATGGAAGCGAGTTGGTCGAGACATTTTTGTGATTTCGACAATTTTTGATATTTTCAGGCATAAATTTCCTTAAAAATGTTGTGTTTTATTTTATGTTCAAGTATAATTAATTAAGTATATATAGAGTTAATACTATTAATATTAGTTTTAAGGAGAACGATATGTTTGTTTTAGTGTGCTTTTTGTTAGGCTTTCTGACGGTTTTGATTGTTACGGTAAGGGCTGTTTTAAATCGACACGACACCAAGAAATGCAGTGCAACTATTTTGCTAGGTATCCTTATTGCAACATTTTGGCTTATACTTCCGGTAATTAAACCGTTGACTCAGTCAGATTTGATTACCTCTGTTGTTTACCGAATGTTATCGGCGGTGTTATACAGTTTTAAGGTTTTGGGCGGAAGACAGGACATTGCCGTAATTTCAGGCATTGCTTTGTCGGGCGTTTTAAAATATATTTATATTTACCTTTGTTATTTTATGTTTTTCTTGGCACCGGTTATTTCGTCAACTTTAATCATTTCCTGTTTTGGAGATATGGGCGAAAAAATTCGCTATTGGTTGCATTTTTCCAAAAAGTGTTATATTTTTTCGGATTTGAACAGCAATTCAATATCCATTGCCAAGGGAATAAAAAAGGCCGACCGCAGAGCTACATTGGTTTTTTGTAACACTAAATCCGAAGATAAAGCTCTGATAACCAAAGCAAAGACCGTAGGCGGAATATGTCTTTATAAGTCTCCGGTTGATTTTAAGGTAGGCTATTTTCATAAAAATTATGAGTTTTATTTGGTTTCGGATAATGATGATAAGAATGTTGCTTATGCGGTTGAGATAATAGAAAAAAACAAACAGGTTAAAAAGGATAAGATAACCGTAAATGCGTTCGCCGGAAGCGGAGTGAATATTGATATTGTCGAGAGCGTTGAGCAGGATAATATCAAACTAAGATTTGTTGACAAGGTTGCACTTTTGTGTAATCAGATAATATTCCGCCACCCGTTATACAGTACACCTGATGGCACAACCGACATTTCGGTAATGATAATCGGATGCGGTGATACCGGTAAGAGAATGCTTAAAACGGTTACCTGGTGCGGACAAATTGAAGGTTTTAGTTTAAAAGCACGTGTTTATGATATTGATGCCGAAAAATTAAGGTCGGAATTTTTTGGTGAGGCACCCGAGCTCAAAAATAAAGAATATGACATAAAATTTATTGGAACTGATGTAAAGTCAGATGCTTTTATAAAAAACATTAAAGACAGTCTTGATGCGACCTATGTGTTTATTGCTACGGGTGATGATGCCTTAAATCTGGAAACGGCTGTCAAGTTAAGGGGTATTTTCCGCAGAAAAGTCGGCAATTATGATTTAGAACCGAAAATACTTACACGTATACGTGATGATTTTAAAACGGCAAATATTAAAAGCAATAAATATCTTAAAGACCGTAATATTGTGGCTTTTGGAAACGTGTCTGACCTGTTTGAAGAAAAGATGCCGTTTGAGACTAAGTTTGAAAGACTGTCACTGGGCGTGCACTTAGCGTATTCCAAAATGCTTGGCACAGACCCTGATTCTAATGCTTTTAAGGAGCACTGTGATGCGTTTTACAGTCAGGAGTATAACCGCCGTTCTTCAATGGCAACAGCCTTGCACATTTCTGCAAAGCTGCATTCGTGCGGGGTTTTGGCGCATAATGAGTATGATTTAACCGATGCCGTTGCCGACCGTTTTGAGCAGATGTTAAAACAAAATAAAAACCTGGCTCGAGACTTGGCCAAAAATGAGCATACAAGGTGGAATGCCTTTTTCAGAAGCGAGGGCTATCACGGCGCAACAATCAAAGAGGTTGAAAGGTATGCATTAAAGGTTGGCAAGCACAAGGATATGCTATCAAAAACCCATCCGTGCATTACCGATTGGGATTCTCTCGTAAAGTTGGCTGATAGGTATAATAAAATTGCAAGTAAGAATGAAGATTTTCAAGCTTTTGACGTTGAAATTGTAGAGGCAATTCCGGAAATTATCCGCTTTGCTTTGAAGACAGAATAAGTATTAGGGAGAAAGCTTTATGTATAATCCGAAACCTATTGACACAAGCGATGTAATGTTACCTGAGGATTTATTGAAATTAACCGAGCTAATAGCACAAAACGTGCACGAGGTTTGGTCGGCGTCCCGTATTCGCGAAGGTTGGAAATACGGCAAGGTCAGGGACGATTCGAAAAAGGAGACGCCCTGCCTGGTGCCTTATGCCGATTTGCCGGAAATTGAAAAAGACTATGACCGTAACACAGCGATGGAGACAGTCAAGTTAATTGTAAAACTAGGATATAGCATCAGCAAACAAGCAGATAGGGAGGGTTGATAGATGGCAAAACCAGATTATAATTACGAGGAAATGAGACGGATTATTTTAGAGTCTCAAAATATTGGCGAATGTGCTGAGAAAAAGGCTATGCCGCCTTTTTATGAGATAAAAGACGGCGAGGATAAAAACTATGTTTTTATAAGCTATGCACATAAGAATTATAAGGCTGTTTACTGCGACCTTTTGGAGTTACATAAGGCCGGTGTGCGTTTTTGGTATGATAAAGGTTTGCCGGCAGGCAAGGAATGGGACGCCGAGGTTGAACAGAGAATCAGAAGCAGCCGTTGCGGCGGTGTAATATTCTATATGAGTGACGACCTTTTCTTGAGCAGTTCTGTCGGCAAAGAAATAGGATATGTTATTGAGGAAAATAAAAATCAGTTTTGTATAAACCTTAAAGGCGATATGCAACCGATTGATATTCTTTTAGGTCTGCGTGACAACTATTCTAAAGAAGAAATCAAGGCGCGCGGTGTCGATTCATATAAGGTTATGACGCTGTTTTCGGCCTTTAAGGACAAGGAAACCTTTATTCCTAAAAGAAGCGATGAGGATATTTCGCATATTGATGATGCAATTAGGATGATTCGTGACCGTTTCGGTGTTGCAGACATTGATGCTACCCTTGATTATGCTTCGGGTTCATATGATGGCGAAACCTTAAACGGAAAGCGTCACGGCAAGGGTGTGTTTACTTGGTCGGGCGGTGACAAATATACGGGTGATTGGGTTGAGGATAAGCGTCACGGCTACGGTGTGCTTACTTTGGTTGACGGTACCGTCTATGAAGGAGAATGGAAAGAGGACGAGACCTCGGGTAAAGGTGTTAAAACCTTTAAAAGCGGCAATAAATACGAGGGCGAATTTGCACATAATAAGTACAACGGACAAGGTAAATATTCTTGGGTAAACGGTGCTTATTATGAAGGTCAGTGGTTAAACGGCTATCAACACGGTGAAGGAACCTATTGCTTTGTCAATGGCAGAAAATATACAGGTGAATGGTTGAACGGTAAAAAGAACGGAAACGGTGTTTTCACCTGGCCTGACGGTGAGGTATACGAGGGCGAATGGAAAGATGATGTTCGTTGTGGCCACGGTAAAGACACTTATGCAGACGGCAGAGTTTATGACGGACAATGGGCAAACGATAACCGTAATGGTCGAGGAAAAATGGTTTACTCTAACCAAGATATCTATGATGGCGAGTGGGTAAACGGTTTGCATGAGGGAAGTGGAGTTTATACCTATGCCGACGGCAAGACCTTTGAGGGCGTTTGGGAAAAAGACAAACGTGTTTCGGGAAAGGGTGTTCATATATACAATAATGGCAACAGTTATGACGGTGAATTTTCAGACGGTCAGCGAAACGGATACGGAACGTTTTATTTTAAAAACGGAGACGTATACGAGGGCGAATTTTTAAACGGTAATTATCACGGCAAGGGTAAAATTGTCTATGCCAACGGTAAAATTTACGAAGGTGAATGGAAAGACGACAAAAAATGCGGCTTCGGTAAAATGATTCACGTTAACGGTGATATTTACGAGGGTGAATGGCTTAATAACGATTATAACGGTCAGGGCACTTATACTTTTGTCGACGGACGCAAGTATATCGGTCAGTGGAAGGATAACAATTACCACGGTCAGGGCATATTCACCTGGACTAACGGTGACTGTTACGAGGGTGAATATTCAGAAGGACAGCGTAATGGCTTTGGAAAGTATACCTATGCCGACGGCAAGACCTTCGAGGGCGTTTGGGAAAAAGACAAGCGTGTTTCGGGAAAAGGCTTTCAAACGTACAGTAACGGCAACAGCTATGACGGTGAGTTTTCAGACGGTCAGCGAAACGGATACGGAAAGTTTTATTTTAAGAACGGTGACTGTTACGAGGGCGAATTTTTAAACGGTAATTATCACGGCAAGGGTAAAATTGTCTATGCCAACGGAAAAATTTACGAGGGCGAATGGAAAGACGACAAAAAATGCGGCTTCGGTAAAATGATTCACACTGACGGTGATATTTACGAGGGTGAATGGTTTAATAACGATTATAACGGTCAGGGCACTTATACTTTTGCCGACGGACGCAAGTATGTCGGTCAGTGGAAGGATAGCAATAAGCACGGTCAGGGTGTATTCACTTGGCCTGACGGCGACCGTTATGAGGGTGAATTCTTGGACGGACAGCGTAACGGTTACGGCGTTTATACATACAGTAACGGTAACGTTTATGAGGGAGAATGGACCAACGGAAACTATAACGGCAAAGGAACAAAAACCTTTAACAACGGTAATAAGTATGAGGGAGATTTTGTCAACGGTCGGTATGAAGGCAAAGGTAAATTCACCTGGACAGACGGAAGTGTGTATGAGGGTGACGAGAAAAATGACCGGCGTTGCGGTTTTGGTAAACTTACTATGCCTGACGGCAGTTTTTATGAGGGCGAATGGAAAGACGATAAAAAATGCGGCTTCGGTAAATACGTTTTCGCAAGCGGCACAGTTTACGAAGGCCAATGGGCAAACAACACATATCATGGTCAGGGTAAATTGTCCGACCCTCAAAAGGGTGTTTGGGAAGGTACTTTTGAAAACGGTGAGATTGTTTTAGGTAAGCATGATTATACTTATCTCGGAATGGATTATTCGGTTGAAATAACCGGCAAAAATACTGTTGGAGCAGTAACTGCAAAGGTTTTGGGGCAAGAGGTTAAAACAGGTGTAGGTTCTTATAAGTATACCGGCAAGTTGTTTGGTGACGGTTATCAATATGAGGGACAGATAAAATTGGAAGAAATGCACGGTAAAGGCAAGATAACCTATGACGACGGCCGAGTTGTTGACGGAAATTTCAAAAACGGAGTATACCACGGGAAATGTACACTTTATGCTGCAGACGGTACTGTTACCCAAAGAGGTGTATTTAAAAACGGCGGACTGTACGGTGAAGCTTATATAGTTCTGGAAGACGGTGCAGTATATGAAGGCAACGTCAAGTGCGGTATGCTTCAAGGCAAAGGTAAAATCACCTACCTTAACGGAGATGTTTTTGAAGGTAAGTGGAGAAAAGGTGAAAAGCACCGTGCCGGAGTTTTGACTAAAGCTACGGGTGAAAGAGTTTTACAGCAATGGATGTACGGTATGCTTTGCCGTGAGGAACCGATTGATTAAGGCCGCTTTGGTTATGGTTTGGGAGGCAAAATGAAGGTAATTTTTCTTGATTTTGACGGTGTGTTAAATTCTGAAAAATATGTTAAGGAGTGCGGTTATTTCGGGGTTATTATTGACCCGGAAAAATTGGCTTTGCTCAAAAAAATTGTTTTAAAAACAGGTGCTGAAATTGTGCTTTCGACCTCTTGGCGTGAGCATTGGTCGGCAGTCGAGGATGAGTGTGACGAAATAGG
>JAZSCC010000106.1:0-38972 GCA_045602685.1 Acutalibacteraceae bacterium
TATGCTATGGCGAATCCACTCATCAATGGCACCCTCGGTTGTATCACCGCCGCAAAGATGAAACACCGGCGTCCGTGTATTCCCTGCCGCTATTGCAATAGCCAAGGTTTCATATCGGTCGCCGAGAAGCACGACTGCATCAAACTTTTCGTTCAAGAATAGTTCTGTAAATTTTTCCAAAGCGACAGCTTGATTTTTGGAAATATCAGCTTCACTGTCAGAGGTCACGGGAATTACTATTTCAAAATCAATTCTGTTATTGTCTGAAATGATTTCCTGCTTTGTAAAACCGTATTGTTCACTCAGATGTGTTCCTGTGACAATAAGAGACACCTTAAAACTATTGTCTTCATATTTTCTGAGTTCGCGAATCAGTTGCGACAAAAGACCGTATTCGGCCCTCGTTGCAGTTACGATTGCTACATTTTTCATAGTTCTATCATCTCGTCTTCCGTAAAATCGCGAATGGCTTTTTCCCCGATAACTTCAGCCCACCGCATCGGAGAAATTCCGTTGCCCGGACGTTTTGTTGTTATATTTTCTTCGGTGAAAATCTCACCTTTTTTAATGTGCTTTTTAGCCACAATGCTTTTCCTTGCAACAGACTTATTGCCTTTTTCGGAATCGGTCACTCTTTTTTCGCTGTTCCCCAATGCAACTTCAATATGTCTTATGGCATCAACCATATTTTTAAGCTCATTGGGTTCAAGGCTTGCTTTATGGTCAGGACCTTCCATTGTTTTATCCAAGGTAAAATGCTTTTCGATTACCTCTGCCCCTAAAGCCACCGCTGCAACAGGAACTTCTGTTCCGTTTGTATGGTCAGAATAACCGACCTTAACATCATATCTTTCTTTAAGAGTATTCATTGCCAAAAGATTTACATCTTCGTAAGGCGTGGGATACTGAGTATTACAATGAAGCAACGTTATCTCATCACATCCGTTGGTTTTGAGAAGTTTTATTGCCTCATCAATTTCATTAAGTTCACTCATTCCGGTTGACAAAACAACCGGCTTGCCGGTTTTTGCAATTTCAACAAGGTACGGATAGTTGGTAATTTCCCCCGATGGAACCTTCCAAAACCTGACAAGGTTACTCAAAAAATGTATACTTTCTATATCAAAAGGTGTAGAAAGAAACTCTATACCAACTTCTTTACAATAGTCCGACAATTCCAAAAACGCTTCATTAGGCAAGAGCAGTTTAGACAGCATCTCCTTTTGAGATTCTGTCTTGCCGATATTTTTCTTTTGATATTCCGCCATTTCGGCAAATTGAGAAACTAAAGAAGAAAGCTTTGCCGTTTGAAACTTAACAATATCTGCACCTGCAGTTTTAGCGGCTCTAATCAAGGCCTTTGCTGTTTCTATATCACCGTTGTGATTGACGCCGGCTTCGGCTATAATTAATGTTTTATTCATCCTTTTGCCTTCTTATCACTGTCAGTTTGTTTTTAACAATAACAGAATTCTCTATATTTTCGGTTATAAGTGCTCCTGCAGCAACAATTGAATCGTTACCTATTGAAAGATTCTGAAGAACCGTGGAATTGGCGCCGACAAAACAGCCCGAACCGACACTGACCGTTCCGCATAACACCGCACCTACGGCAATGTGGGTAAACTCTCCGACTACACATTCATGCTCTATTAAAGCTTTAGTATTGACAATTGCCATTTTACCGATTTTTGCCTCGGTATTAACAACCGCCAGTTTTCCTACAAAAGTACCTTCCCCTATTTCGGCAGTTTCACTAACCACTGCCGACGGGTCAATTATTACGGGCAGTGTATATCCTATTGCCTTTAATTCAGAATATATATTTTGTCTGATTCTGCCTTTTCCGAGATAACCGATACATATTGCCGCATTTTTTACGCCTTTTTTAAAGAAATCCTTTAAAACTCCGTCATTTCCCAAATAGGCATATTTACTCACGTGTTCTTTAATATCTGTATATCCGATTATTCGGTATTTGCCCTGTCTTTCAATACAATCAGCCATGCTTTTAGCATGCCCACCGTATCCGACCAAAATCAAATCTTCCATCTTTTTATTCTCCGTACAATCTAATACGCATTTTTTCAAGTTCCTCGAGCTGTCCCATATCAAGCCAATCATTTTGGCTCACAGGGTATGCCGCAACCTTACGGCCTTTTTTCTTCTGAAGCTCTATAATTTCCGGGAAGCCTATGGGAACATCTCCTTCAATATCAGCCAAAACTTCAGGCTCCACCACATACATTCCGGTATTCGTCTGGAAAGAAAACTCAGGCTTTTCCTTCATAGCCGTAATCTCGCCATTTTCACCCGTTTCAATTACACCGTAAGGAATAGTCACGGTTTTATATGCGCAAACCATGGTTACCGCGTTATGATTTTCTTTGTGGAAACGGAGAATATCATCATAATCAGCCATAATCATGATATCACAGTTAGTTAAGAAGAAGGTTTTATCAACCGAGCCCTTGAGCATAGAAAGTCCGCCTCCGGTTCCGAGCGGTTTAGGCTCGTCATACCAAAACGTGTTGTATGTACGCTCATTTTCCGAAAAATATGCTTTAATTAACTGCTTTTTATGATTTACGATAAGATGAAAATCATTGCAATTGTATTTTGCAAAGTGTTGCATAATATGCTCGATAACCGGTAGGTCACCGACCGGAATTAACGGTTTGGGGAGAATTTTTGTATACGGCTCAAGCCGTGTTCCTTTACCGCCTGCCATAATGACAACCGGAATGTCCAAACTCGGATATTCTGCTTCATTTTTTTCGTTCGGGAAAACAACGTCCTTTACCGTGCCGTCTGCCAAGACAACCGGCACAGAGGCATAATGTAAGTTTTCAATAAGCGATATTGCCTGTTCCCGACTACTTGCTACTTGCGGATTTTTAAACATAGCAAGAGCGACGCTCATATCCATTGTTCCGCCTGATAAAAGATACCGGCGAAGGTCACCGTCAGATAAAGAACCGAGCAATTTATTGTTTTTTGTAACAAACAGTATTTTCTTGGCAGTCTCATCAAGTTGCTTCATTGCATCCCTTACGCACTTATCACAATCGATGCAATATTTTTGAAAATCATTCATTTTACTTCTTCCTTAATGCATTTTATAACCGTGTCAACGTCTTCTTCGGTAAGATTGGTACTGCACGGAACATTTACAATGTGGTTATGATAATACTTTGCCTTTTCAATTTTGTATGTTCGGCTGTTTTCATACGGCTTTTGTTCGTGAATAAGTCCCCAAATAGGTCTGCATTGAATTTTTTTATCATTTAAGCAGGTTATCATTTTATCCCTGTCAAGCGGATACGGAGAATCGCAGAAAACAGAATAGAACCAACAATTACTGCGAATGCCGTCTCTGAAGCCAAGCATACTCAAGCCGTCAATTTGAGGGATTTGTTTTAAATAATGCTCATAATTACGCCTTTTTATTTCAATAAAGCCCTCAAGCTGTTCCATTTGAGCAAGACCAAGCGCAGCTTGAAGATTTGTAAGCCGATAATTATATCCTATTTCATCATGGACAAAATAAAGTACATCGGCTTTGGCTTGAGTTGTAAGGTGCTTTGCTTTGGCAAGCAGGTCCTCATTATGAGACACCATCATTCCGCCGCCGCCCGTTGTAATGATTTTATTACCGTTGAAGGAATAAACTCCTATGTCACCGATTGTTCCTGCAAATCGGTTGGCGTAAACGCCTTTTGTATATTTTGTGCCCAACGCTTCGGTAGAATCCTCAACAACCTTAAAGCAGTATTCTTTTGCAAGTGACATGATTTTTTCCATGTCAGCCATATTACCGAAAACGTGGACAACAACAATTGCCGGAATTTTTTTACCTGTTGTACTGTGATACAGTGCATTATCGCGCACTTCACATTCTTCTTTTAAGAATTGTTCAAGCTTAACAGGGTCCATACAGAGCGAATCGTCACAATCCATAAAGACAGGTTCTGCGCCGATATACTTTACGGGGTTTACTGCCGCAATAAAAGTAAGTGTCGGAACAAGCACCATATCTTCTTTTGTAACACTGCATAGCATAAGTGCAATGTGGAGTCCCGACGTACCGCTTTGACAGGCGACCGCACCGGGAGTACCTACATAATCTGCGACACTTTTTTCAAAATCCGAAACGTAAGTACCGACGGTTGACACCCACTCAGTCTCAACCGCATGGGTTACATATTGAAGCTCATTTCCTTTAAGATTGGGAACTGACAATGGAATGAATTTGTTTTCCATGAATGTATCTTCTTTCTCAATTACAAGTTATAAATATCAGGCTTATACTGCTCAAGATTTTCACGCAAGAAAGCAATGGTCTCTGCAATACCTTCTTCAAATGTGTATTTGGGTTTCCAATTAGTCAAACGCATAATTTTTTCGTTACTGCCGAGCAAACGGTTGACTTCACTTTTTTCGGGACGAAGCCTTTGCTCGTCACAAATGATTCTCGCATTGGGGTTAATTTGACGAATAAGCTCGTTTGCAAGGTCGCCAATTGAAATTTCTTTTTGTGTAGCAATATTAATTTCCTCTCCGATTGTTTTGTCGGAAAGATATATTTCACAAAATCCGTTTGCGGTATCCTTAACATAGTTAAAATCTCTTGTCGGGGTAAGAGAGCCTAATTTGATTTCCTCTTTACCTGACAAAAGCTGTGTGATAATCGTAGGAATTACAGCACGTGCAGACTGACGGGGGCCAAAGGTGTTAAACGGACGGACAATCGTTACCGGTACTGAGAAGCTACGGTAAAAAGACTCCGCAAGTCTATCCGCACCGATTTTGGTTGCAGAATACGGAGACTGTCCCTGAAATGGATGCTTTTCATCAATAGGAACGTATTGTGCAGTACCGTATACCTCTGACGTTGAAGTTACCAATACTCTGCCTGTCCCCAAATCACGTGCCGCTTGAAGCACATTCAAGGTGCCTTTAATATTTGTATCAACATATGTATCCGGCGAATGATAACTGAAAGGAATGGCAATTAATGCAGCCAAATGGAACACTGCATCGCAACCGCGCATTGCTTCTCGCACACCGTTAGGGTCACGAACATCGCCCGAAAAAACCTCAACGTTTTTAAGTATCTCCTTAGGCAGTGTATCCAACCATCCCCAAGTATTAAAAGAGTTATAAAATGAGAATGCTCTTACCTCGTATCCTCTTCTCACAAGTTCCTCTGTCAAGTGGCTTCCTATAAATCCGTCTGCTCCGGTCACAAGAATTTTAGCCATTTTTCTTTTCTCCCATCTCATTGAAAATTTTTATTAAGGTATCGCAAATTAAAGAAATATTTTCATTATTCAAATACTTTGATGAAGTAAAATAAATTCCGCCGGGATATATGTTAGAAATATATTCGCACAGATACTGCAAAATATCCTCCTTTGCTGCACCCTTATTTTCTTCACGGTATGCGCCAAAGGCCTCGTCAATCTTATAAACACCGGGAGCATTATCAAAATAGATACTTCCGCCGATATAGACCGGTTTTCCAAGTATCATTGCTTCCCAACCTGCTGTACCGGTCAAAGTGGTAATTGCCTGTGCGCCCTTAATTAAGGACACTGACGGTACCCACGGGGAAAGCATACGGACATTCGGATATTTTTTTAATTGCTTATAAAAATCGTACGGTCTGTGTCCGACAAGTGCATAATGTTCTTTCACAAAAAGCACTGTATCGGCCGGAAGACTTTTTGCCCACGAATCTATATAGAAAATCTGCTTTTCATATTTTGGCGCACATACAAGAGTCGATGCCTCAGGCTGATAATGTAACGGAAAGTAAACATATTTTTCATCAGGCACTTTATTTAAATAGAACTTTTTACATCTGATGTACTTAAAAAAGAACATAAACTGACTAAACTCTCTGCGGTAAGCGCGATAATTAATCAAATCATATTTATCGTGACAGCTTTTGTCAAAATACATTTTCACGCTTCTTGCGAGTTGTCTTAAATTCAGTTTAGGCTTACTTTGAACAAGCGCCATTGACTTAGGTTTATCATAATTGTCAAAATAACGGTTATATATTTCTTCTGCTTTTTGGCAGATGTCCTCAGAGTAAGTTTTTGTTTTATAATCCTCATCGAAGCCGTATTGATACTGCAACGGTTCTGTAACAACATAGAAGTTGGTAGTATCAGCCCCTCTTGCCGCCATTAAGGCAACATACTTTACACCGTAATGCTTAGCAACAAGATATGCAATATACGACTGTGCAGTAGCTATCGTCTCGTCAAAATAGATATTATAATCGCCAATACTGAAAATACTGTCGTAAAATCCGAACATACCACATACAAAACCAATTATTTCCTCATACGAACGGTTTACGAGGAAACGGTCCATATAAATATATTTCCAAACAGGAGAGGCGTCAAACTTTTTTTCATATTCGCTGAGTTTACCCCTTGAAGCCTCATTCCAATGCTCCTTTATAAAGCCGGGCATATAGCGTAAGTCGGGGTTAGTTACATTTGACTGTACAACCATTGCATCTTTTTTTGTACATACAACAAACGTGCCTTTAATATCAGAATCCCGACCGTTAAGCTCTTTAAATATGAGCGAGCTTGCTTTATCATACGCCGGTCTTGCATTAAAGCATATCTTCATATTAACTTCCTCACACCTTTAAAACACAAAAGTATTATCTTTCATTTAAAAGCTTTCGTATCTTTTTAAAATAAATCAAAAGCATAACAACTGTAAACACTGCCCCTGAGATTATAAGCTTAAGCCACCAATCAAGTGAAACTGTGTCTGCCAATTTCATAATAATAATTGCTATCGCAACAGGTATGACACTATTTGAGAGACATTTAAACAAACTGCACTTTGACAGCTTGGTCATTGACACTGCCAGCATAACTCCGTAAAGTGCATATGAAAGAGTTGTGCCATAGGCCACGTTTTCTATTTGCTCGCCGAAAATAACAACAAACCCTGCCGAAAACACTACATTAAAGACACATAAAATAACTGTATTTCTCAAAAGAAGAACGTTCTTCTTAATTATGGTAAACACATTGCCAAAAAGCATTGAAGAACTGTAAACGGCAACACCCATAACAAGAATTTGTGCAGACTGTACGCCTTGTGAATACTGTGGCATTACCAACGATATAAACGGCGGAAGAATGTAGTACCCGCCGATACAGACAATACTGGTTACAATACTTAAGGCAAAGGTGTAAACGTTAACCTTTTGTATCATACTTGAGGTGTCCTGTTGACTGCCGTACTGCTGTGCCATTTTAACATAAAACACCGAGGAAAAAGACTGAGGAATAAGCACAAGCGTGCTGAAACCTATGAGTGCAACACTGTATATTCCAAGCTCAGTATATGACATAAATCCGAGAATCACGAATTTATCAATAGACATCATCATTGTCCAGACAAGACTGTTTATTAAAAGCAAAATTCCGCTTTTAATTAAACTTGATATCTGTTTTGAATCCCATACCGGTTTTACCGAGGAAAAATATTTAAAGTATGTAACAACACAGGCAATTAATGACACACCCACTGCAACAAGCAATCCGTAATAGCCAAGCTTTGGCACAATAAGTAATCCGCACACTGCAAGTGCCCCTGTTTTTACAGCAAGCGAAAGTGACGGGAATTTAAAATGTCCTTCCGATTTCAATGTGTTTTCCCAAAAGCTGCAAATAATTGTCAAAATGGCAAGAAATGCATTAACAACAAAACCGACATATAGCATGGTATTTATATGCCCTAATTGCCAAATTATTGTCAAAACCGCTGTCATAATCAATACAACGGCCATATAAATTACATACAGAAAAGTGAACACCGCACTTTTCATATGCGAGGCTTCATCCAACCTCTTTGCGCCCAAAAGTTGAGGATAATCACGGCTATATGCACTCAACACGCCGAGTTGAAGATAATTCATATACAAAAGCAGCATATTGGCAGTTGTATAAATACCGTATTCGTACGGCGGAACATATCTTTTGGTTATGATATTATACACATAGGATATCATATGGCAAATTATCGAGGTTGCAGATATAATCAAATAACTTGATTTGCCGCTGTTTTTAAACAATTTTTTTAACATCGTTTAACGTTCTTTCTTTTTCAGCATTGCGGTAAGACTTGCACCGGAATCCATCCCGAGCACCTTTTTAATGGTTTTTCCGAGTTTTCTTTTGAAACGTTCCTTAAAAGGATAAAGAGTGATTTTGCCGATTTTCTTTTCATAAACAGAATCAAGCTTTACTTCTTCGGGGTGCTTCAGCGGAAATGTCATCGGAACCGACGGCATACCGCAAAACCTCTTAGTCATTTCATTCTGGAGACTTGTTCCACCGTGCGTTGACAGCTCATCAGCGCCAATATTTGCAATTTGGTTATTGCAGGGCGATATACCGAACATTCCGTTAGAACGAACGGAATACTCCATTTGAAAATCCCAAGACGATTTATTGATATCGTTATCTACCAGATACTTGGTTTTTAAAATCGCATCCAACATTTGATTACGTAACGGAATATTTTTAAATTCACGGCAGTTATAAGTTTCCTTATACCTGGCCATTTTTTTATCGTCATCTAAAGTTTTAAGTTCTGAATCATAGTGTTTTAAATATTTATCCGACCACGATGCCCAACCGCAAGGAAGCATATGTCTTGTAAACATATAGCTGTATTCAGAAGGATATTCGGCAAGATAGTTAGTACCGCAAATCCAGAGAATTCTGTCATCGGTTTTATATTTTTCCAAAAGTTCTTCGCAGAACGGGAAAAACGTAATTTCGGGCAGGTTATCGTCTTCAATAAAAATTGCTTTTTCTTCCTGTTCCAAAACCCATTTGGCACCTAAACCGATATTTCTCAAAACACCGAGATTTTCATCGGAATAATGATGTATAAGCTCACAATCCCAGGTTATAAGCCTTTCTGCCTCCTTACGGCACTTGTCAGTCTCTGCTTTTTCCTGTTCATTCCTCGGCCCGTCGGCCAAAATGTACATTTTTTCGGGTTTGACCTCAGCAATTCGTCCTATAATGCGCTCAAGAGTATCGTATCTTTTGAAAACAAACAACACAACAGGTATTTTAAATCCCATTTTTATATCCTTTCTCACTTCCGATAAGTGCGATTTATTTACGAATTAACCTTCTGTACAAATTTCCGATAGGCTTTCTGAGAACTCCGTAGCAGTAGTATTTAAAAAGTCGGAATTTCAATTTGAAAGTTAACAGTTTTTTCTTTTTTATATATTTTTTCAGCGCTTTTCCCTCGGTATAGTGCTTTCGCTTATATGCAAAAATACATAATCCGATAGCAAACGGAGAAAGATTTTTACTATTTTGAATTTTATCTGTGTAATCCAAAATAAGTCTTTTTTCTTCATCAAATAACAAATCACTTCTTTTAACGGTGATTTGCGCGTTATGTACACGGCTTTTTGTCAGCGGCTTTGAAATTACAAAAAAAGGATGATTGTTAATTGCTATCCGCATCCAATACTCACGGTCAAGCTGATGCTTATAATCAGTTATAAAAAAGCCTGTTTCATTCAAAACCTTTTTTGAAATAATCATTCCGCAACCGTTAAATGTCTTTTTATATAAGGTTTCTTCAAATGCTTGAGTCGGTGTTAATGCTCCAATTGTATGCTTGAACGGACTTTGGATTTCTTCTCCCTTAGCATTTACGAGCATTGTCTCACATACCATAATAACATTTTCACGTTCTTGGTCGGTAGAATAATTACCATTAAGAAGCGCAACCATTTTTTCGAGCTTTTCGGGCATATACAAATCATCATGAGAAAGCCAAGAAAACCATTCACCGGTCATAACCTCAATGCCATAGTTAAGTGCCGAAGCACAACCGCCGTTTTCTTTTTCAAAATACTTAATCTTATCACCATAGGAAAGTGCAACTTCACGGGTTTTTCCGTCATCTTTCGAGCCGTCATTCACAACAATTATTTCTATATTTTTATAGGTTTGAGCCAATGCCGAATCTATCGCCTCTGCAAGATATTGAGAAGCATTATATGCCGGAATTACAATAGAAATTAACGGATTATACACCCTTTATCACCTCTGAAAATTAACCGATATTTAAAAACACTTCCGAAATACTCTTTTTAAAATTAGACACCTTGCAAGCGTCGGCAAATAATACTGCATTTTCAGATAACTTCTCTTTTTCTTTAACACAATATTCAATCTGAGTTGCCGCATCTTCAGGGTTATCAATTTCAAACAATTTACCGGCGTTGCTGGCTTCTACGAGTTCTTTTGCTCCGCCTATATCACAAGCTGCAACCGGAACACCCGCCGCAAAAGACTCAAGGCCTGCAAGAGACAACCCCTCGGTTGAAGGAATTATTAGCACGTCCATAACTTTAAGCAAATCGGGAATATCGTTTCTTCTTCCTAAAAACAATACATGTTCTGAAAGATTTTCTTTTTCAACCGTTTCTTTAAGTTCGTTTAAAAAGACTTCATCTCTGCACTCACCCATAAAAAGTGCAATGACATCCTGTCCTCTCTGCTTTAATGCTTTTACTGTTTGAATAACTATATCCTGTTTTTTGGGGCGCTGAATTAACGCAATATGCCCGACAACAATCCTTTTTTTCAAACAGTCACCGAATTCCTCGCGCACATTCTCGGCATTTCCGGAAGAATATTTTACAATGTCAACCGGATTATATATCACCTCAACCTTTTTGTGCGCTTCTTCATTTACTATCTGCCCACCTACGACGTTTGAAATCGCAATAATTTTCTTAACAGACTTCCATTTGGCACAAACATTTAACAGTTTTTTGGTGGCGCCGTCGAGAAAAATATGGTGCAGATGCCAGATAACCTTTTTTCCTGTTAAAAATCCCACAGCCGCACTCCAAGGAAGTGCCGCAGGACCGGGGGCGTAAATTATTTCAGGCTTTTCCTTTATTACTACAAAAAATCCCTTTACCACAGCCTTAAGTGAAAGCCACGCATAACGGAAAATTGCCGATTTGCCTTTTACACCTATCGGCATAGACTGGTCTCCGAGCAAGGTGTACGTAATATTCCTTTTTTCAAGTTCCTCACTAAGAGCACCCTTAGTAGGTATAAGACAGTGAAAATCATAAGTATCTTTCAAAAGGTCAATTACCTGCAATGTCATCTTCTGTCCGCCCGAAACAATACCGAGCGTTTCCCAGACAAGCATTTTTTTCATTGAATTACCCCTTTGCATGTTCCAAAATCAAATCAAAAATTTCAGTCATTTCATATCTTCTCGGCTCAAGGGTTATATTATGACCGAAAAGTACCGCCGTTCTCCAACGGTGCCCGCCGGGAGACATTGTATACATAAGGCCGACGTTATTATCAATAAGTTTTTCGCCTAATTCCCACTCACCGCCATAGCGTTCATCCATTTGGAATATGATTTCGGGATATTTATCTAAAAACTCACCGTGATAAAAAGTATTGGTACGGACAATCCACTCAAAAAGCGGTTTGTCTTCACCTTCAATTTTAAACTGCCTGAGATATTCGATAATTTCATCAGCTTTTTTATCTTTATCCTCAACACTCTCGCTAAGACGTATTCCGCCATAACTGTAATTTTTCAAAGCAGATAAATCACTCAAAAAAGCTACTGTTTTATCCCAATCGAAATCCGCACCCGAGGCAAACAAATTTTTCCAGACCGGAAATTTTCTTGCTATCTTCATTGCCCACTTTGGAATTCCCACCTTTTTAACAAAGGTAACAGCAAAAGTCTTAATACGCTTTTTGAGGCTTTTTTTACTGCTTGAACTATTTGGCTTTTTAGGCGCTAAATATCCACCCCGTTTAAGCATTTCGTTGATTCTTGCAATATAAACCGGTCTTGCACCGTGACCGTGGTCACTCATAACAATAATTGGTGTTTTGGGATACATCTGCATAATTTCTCCGAGGCACTCATCCATTTTGATATACATATCCCGAATAACATTTTCGTGCTCATTAATACCCGGATAGTTTGGATGATTGGTGTCACAGTGACGCCAAAAATCGTGTTGGATACCGTCGGTTGTTGAAAAATATGAAAACAGAACATCGGTGCTTTCATTTTCCAAGGCAAGCTTTGTAAGACGCCATTCCTCAGCCTGCTTTGAGAAAAACTCATCACGAAGCTTGGGCAGAGCCGTCTCTGCAGTAAACTTACTTTCAGTACCGAGTATGTCACATCTCGGCCGATAAAGCTTTTCCTTTTCTTTTGGATAAACAAACATTTTCCCGTCAATCGGGCGGGTTATCATAAGTCCGTTTATATCCCAGCCTTTTTTTATATTCATAGGCAAAAGAACCGTACAGGACAAGCCTGATTCGTTAAGAATTTCCCAAAACGCCCTGCCGTAAAATACGGAATCATCAAAGGAAAACGGTTTATATGTATTGTTCTTGGCGCCGACATTAACGAAATTAATAATGCCGTGCTGTGTAGGGTCAAGACCTGTATAGATAGTTGCCCAAGCGGGAGTAGTATCGGCCGGAAAAACCGAACGGAGTGTCGTATCGGGATTACTTGACATCATCCTTGTTATGTTTGGAAGATACTCTTTATATCTTGCAATAACATCGGCATCCATGCCGTCTATACCGATTATAATAAGTTTTTTAATCATTTAAAATTTCCTTTTTATTCAGGTTGTCGTTAAGTACTGAATTAATAGCATCCATTACCTCTTTAAGCATTTTATCTTTATCCTGTGCGCCCGATATTGTCACCGTTGGGTACATTTTAGAAATGGTGTCATACAACGGCTCGCGAATTTCAAGGTAAAGAGGGTCGGGAATGTCATCCTTTCTTGAACAGCAAATCTCAACCGGTGTTTTTATGTACACAATCAGGTCGGGCTTGGGTGCTTTCTTCCACTTTACGGAAATAGTTTGTTTCATATACTCCTCACCTAACCCTAAATTAGCGGCATAAGTAACGGCGTTATCGTATATATATCGGTCTACAAGCAAGGTTGTGCCAAAAAAATGCTTAAGTTTTACATACCAAAAAATCTGAAGTTTAAATTCCAAAGTTGTAAAGAAAGAAAACAGCTTATATGTTGCACCTTGGTTGCCTGCCTGCTTTCTCATATTTTCGAGGTATGCTTTATAATCTCCGCCATAAGGATTGCTGTCCTTCTTCATAAGAAGCTTTTTCCCAAGCTTTATTGGCAGAGAAAGTATTTTTATAACATATGCCGCACGAACAATTTTTACCTTTATACCCCGGCCTTTAAGTTGCTCATAAGCATAGTCAATGCTTGTGGATTTCCCCGAACCGTCAAGGCCCATAAAGCATATAATCGGTTTTTTCTTTTTCATATTATCAACCTTGCAATTTATATTTTTGACAGCATATCAATTGCTGCCATATTCCAGGTTTTCGGATTTTTCAAGAAAGAGGCGTACTGTTTGCTTTTTGATGCTTCGAGCAAAACATCGCTTAAATCATTAATGCCATCAGCAAAAAAGACTCCGCCACTGACTGCAGGAATATTTTTGATTTTTTCGAAATCCTTATATGCAACAACCGGTGTGCCGCAAGAGAGCGCTTCCATTGCGGAAAGCGGAACGCTTATAACAAACTCTCCCGACTTTGTGGGGAACAGATACACATCCGCCATGCGATAATAGTCCTCAATATTTTCAACATAGCCGTTTATTTGTCTGACAGAGGCTTTGGTAAGCTCCTCTCGAACCGTTGTGTTCTCAAACATACCGCTTGTGACAATTATTCTTTCAAATTTATCTTTGTCTAATTTGCAAAAATCCTCAAGACCTCTGCCAACAGAACAGTGACCTACGTGAAGAACAACCTTTTTATCCTTTGGTACGTTATATTTTTCAAACAAGGCGTTACGCTCATCTTCAAAAACGGGTGAAAACTTTTCACTGTTTATTCCAACCTCAAGGTAGTGAAGCTTACATTCCTTTGCCAGAACTATTTCTTCTGAGTCCTCTTTGCAAAGCGCAAAATAATCACACCTTAACGGATGCTTTTTAATTTTTGCTATAAAAGAAGCATCCGGCTTCTGAACAGTGACAAGGCAGGTTTTACGGCTTAGCGCACTTATAAGACGAATAACGGGATAGGTTTTTTCGTTCAGTCTTACGAAAACAAACGTTGCATCGCACTTTAATGAATTACGAATAATAGAAAATGCGTTCTTAAGTCCCGAATAAAAAACTGTATTTTCTTTGGAAAATTCTTTCGCCATATGGGTTGCTATATTACGCATACCCTCATTTTGTTGACCGTTAACGGTACTTACTATATGTATCTTCATCACTTTTTAAACACCGATTTGCTCAAGCGTCCAAACGCTTTAAGCGAACGCTTTAAATCTTCAAAATCCGTAAGTCCCTTTTTAATACGATGCATAATATACCAAGGGCGAAGATAATATTTCTTTCTGGCCATAGCGCAGAAATCAACCAGCTCCTGAGGAGAAATCTCAGGCGTTTTTATAATGCAGTTGAGCGTGCCGTCCTCTTGGCAATACTCGTCATATTTGCCATTTATATAGCCGTTCGAAAGCGCCCAATTATACGCCTCGGTTCCGGGATACGGAATAAGCGGGAAAAACTGTGCCGTATCTGTCTTAAAACGCAATGCGGCATTCAAAGTGTCCTGCATTGTCTGCTTGGTTTCTCCGCAGTTTCCAACCATATAGCACGCATGAACCATAAGCCCGGCCTTTTTTGCATTAGCCATATATTCTTCAATCTGCTCAACCGTTGTTCCCTTTTTTATGTTATTGAGAATGGTTTGATTAAAGCTTTCTACCCCCGGAATAATGAGGTGGCATCCCGCTTTCTTCATAAGCTTCATTGTTTCAAGGTCCAGATTTACGCGGGCGTTGCAAAGCCATCTGATTTTTATTTTTTTATCAATCAGCATTTGACAAATTAAAATTGTTCTCTCTTTATTGACCGTGAAAGTATCGTCTTCAATGACGATTTCTTTGACAAAAGGCATATTTTTATAAACATATTCAAACTCTCCGACAACGTTTTCTACACTGCGGAGTCTGTATTTATGCCCATGCATTGTTTGCGGATAAACACAGAAATTACATCTTGCAGGACAACCGCGTCCTGTGAAAATCTGAACCGAAGGAAATGCCGCCGCTGCAAAGAAATAATCGTGAACATCCAAATTTTCGTTAATAAACTGTGTTGCATACGGAATAGAGTCAAGGTCTACTATGTAATCGGCATCGGGATTATCGATAATGTTTCCTTTTTCATCACGGTAAGAAAGCCCTTTGACAGAGGATAAGTCTTGCCCATCACGAAGCGCAACTGCAAGGTCACGGACAATATAATCGTACTCTTTTCTTGCCACACCGTCAATTTTATCACTTATATTAAGCGTTTCATTCACCGTAGCTGTAGGATGTGTTCCTACAAGAAGAACAAAAGCATCCTGATATTTTTCTTTGAGTTTTGCACCGAAAGCAACATCGCTATAGATAGAGGGAGTGCTGGTATCCAAAACAAAAAGCTTAGAATCAGATGCTTTTTCATCAATAATTTTCAAAGTTTCATCAACATTAGTTCTTTTAGCGCAAGCATCATAAAACTCAATATCTAATCCGCTTTCTCTTGTAACAAGAGCAGAATAAATAAGCCAAAGAGGATAATAAAGAACACCGCTATGCCCTATAGACGGACTGCGGGACTCTCTTGAAAACTTACCGTATTCTGTTTTAAACGGCGGATTAATAAACGTAACCTTCATTTTGTTACTTTTCCTCTCTTTTCCCTTTTAGATTTTACTTTTACTTATTCTCTTTCTTTTGGTAATACTGTGTATGGAATATCTCAGCATCAACATTAATGCACTTAATTTACAGTAACCGTATGCATGATATGTATTGAACGTCATTTTAGCAGACTTCAGCCGTCCGCTTGATTTTGAATTTGACGACAACCGATATATAAGCATAGGCTCATTCAGCCCATATGCATATTTATGCTCCTTCAGCACCTTTAACCAAATATAATAATCCTCGTGCATTTGGTCACCCGGCATTTTAAGAGCCTTCATAACATCCGCTTTTATCATAACCGACGAGCATGACAAAAGATTACGCTTTAAAAGAGTAGAAAAATCGGTTTTTTCCTCGGCCTCCATTACATACCCGAAAGAGTTCCCGTTTTCATCAATAAAGGCAGATGCCGTATAGCTTATGACCGCACCTTCAATCTTTTCCAATAATGCAAGCTGTTTCTCAAGCTTATCCTCACGCCACATATCATCACTGTCAAGAAATGCTATCCACTTACCAGCTGCACGGCTAATGCCGTAATTACGAGTTGCCGAGACACCTGAATTCTTCTCGTTTTGCAGTAAAACTATTCTGTCATCACTTTCGGCATATGACTTTATAAGCTCCTGTGTATTGTCATTAGAGCAATCGTCTATAACTATCAGTTCAAAATCCTTATAGGTCTGTTTTAACACTGAACCTATTGCGCTATCTATTGTTTTTGCCGCATTATATGCAGGCATTATTACACTTATTTGAGGCATATTGTCCTCCTTTATACGCTTTTTAATATGCTTTCCTTGGTTTTAGCAACACAATATTCAAAACCAAAATCCTCGGTATCGGAATAAACAAGTGTCCCAAATGCTTTACGGAAAATACCGGCAAAGGGTGAGCACAATTTAACTAAAAATCCGAGAAACGAGCTTATATAAAGCTTTTTTCCCATTTTTTCTGCAACGGTTTTTGCCATTTCACTTGTGTTTATATACTCTTTATTTTGAGGAAAATATAAACCGCTTAAATTTCTGTCAATACACATTTTTACAAAAGAAATAAGATTATCAATATAAATCATACTTCGTTTATTATTTACCTTTGGAAAAACGGGAGACTTTTTTACAATTTTTAAAATGCTGACAAAATTCCCTTTACAGTCTTTTCCGTATACCATCGGAGGCCTTACCGTAACAACCGAAAAACTTTCATCGGCAAGTGCGGCAATTTTTGTTTCGGCTTCAAATTTGGATTTTCCGTAATTACTTGTGGGCTTAGGAAGGGTGTCCTTGGTTATAACACCGGTAACCATTCCGTAAACACTCATAGAACTTAGAAAAATAAACTGACGGACTCCCTCTTTTTTTGCTTTTTCGGCAGTTTCTATTGCCATATCACGGTTGATTTTATAATAAAGCTCACTGTTTACCTCTTTTTCCTTTTTGTGAGCAATCCCGGCAACGTGAAAAACGACATCATACTGCGAAAAATCCTTTTCACGCCATGTGCCGTCAATCATATCCACCGTATCTACTAAATATAGGTCATCACGACTTTTTAAAAATTTTTCAAACGAAACGCCTATATAGCTGTTTGCACCCGTGACCAATATTTTTTTCATTTATTTATTGTCTCTTTCTCTCTTTTCTTTATCTCACCGGTTCCTCCCTCGACAACACCGTCTCTACCCAAAACCGATTTTATAGTGCCAAAGAAACACCTACAGTCAAAGCCAAAACCCATTCTTTCAACATAAACACCGTCCAGCTTGGCTTTTTCCGAAATTTCAACCTCGTCCCGTCCGTTTATCTGTGCCCATCCCGTAAGGCCGGGCTTTATATCGTTTGCACCGTATCTGTCACGCTCTTCAATGAGGTCATCCTGATTCCAAAGTGCCGGACGCGGACCGATAATTGACATTTTTCCAAACAAAATATCGTAAATCTGAGGCAGTTCATCAAGACTTGTTTTCCGTAAAAAATTTCCCACACGGGTTATGTACTGCTCCGGATTTTCGAGCAGATGTGTCGGTATGTCGGGAGTTTTAAGCTTCATACTCCTGAATTTATGTAACCAAAACAGCTTTTTATTTTTGCCCACCCGTTTTTGCTTGAAAATTACCGGACCCGGGTCATCAATAAAAATAACCAAAGAAATTACGATAAACAACGGCAAAAGTACTATAGCGCCGATGAATGATAATGTAATATCTAAAAACCTTTTCAAAAAATTCTTATACATAATGCGCCTCACACATTTTTATACAACACCTGATACATCCTCAGCCGTTAAAAACCTTTCCGCTTTCAACCTTAACCTTTGCCGGCACGTTTGAACAGCTGGCAACCGTAGCATTACAGTCAATATGTACACAGTCCCCGCATACGCTCGAATGGTTAATCACCGCACCCGCTGAAACTATACAGCCGACACCCAAACGGCACAACGGATTTACAACAGCCATAGGCTCTATAATGCAACCCGGCATAACCTTTGCCGATGATGAGACGTGCGCTTTAGGTGATATCAAGGACACAATATTCAGGTCTGTTTCCAACTTTATCTTTTCAAGAATAGCCAATCTGACTTTACCGTCTCCTATCGCAACAGCTACGTTGCGGTATTCTTTGGATAATTCTTTTAAATCCTCAGAAGTGCCGATCACATGCGAGCCATCAGGCGTCACATTGCAACGGTCATCAACAAATATTATTTTTGAAAAGCAAGCCATATCTTCAGCGGTTTCTTTCGCCACCGTAGAATACACTCCGGCACCTATAATAATTAAGCCGTTATTTGCCATTAAATCAGCTCTCCTTACCGGAACGTTGTCACGTTACTCGTAAACTTTACCATAAAAAACTTCATTGTTCATAGCATATGTATACAAAACACCTAATTATAATTTATCATACCATAAATTTATAGTTTTGACAACAAAAAATTGTTGTTTTATAACTATTTTAATAATACAAAATAAATTAAAACACGACAAAATTAAGATATGACAAAAAACGACACTTCAAACAACTGTTTCAAAACCCTGTTTTTTTGCAAAACAATTTTAATAACAGCAAACCCTCGGTCAAGGTTAATTCTTGCCCGAGGGTTTTTAAACATTTTATTTGTAAATCTTTTTAGTGTCAATTTCTTCCTTAATCTGTGCTATGAAATCTGACAACGACACGGAACCTAAATCCCCGCGATTACGCGAGCGAACCGATACGGTATTTTCTTCAACTTCCTTGTCGCCGATAATGAGCATATATGGAATTTTTTCCAACTGTGCTTCGCGGATACGGTAGCCCATTTTCTCACCGCGGTCATCACAGGTAACCTTAATTCCTGCCTTTTTAAGTTCTTCGGTAACAGCCAAAGCCTCATCACGAAGTCTTTCCGACAACGGCAATACTCTGACCTGCTCGGGAGCCATCCATGTCGGCAATGCACCGGCGAACTTCTCCAAAAGCAAGGCAAGTGTTCTTTCGTAACAACCCAAAGAAGTACGATGGATGATATACGGCGTTTTCTTTTCACCGTCAACATCAACATATTCCATACCGAATTTTTTAGCAAGTAACATATCAATCTGAATGGTAATGAGGGTATCCTCTTTGCCATGAACGTTCTTTATCTGAATATCCAGTTTAGGTCCGTAAAAGGCTGCCTCATCAATACCAACTGAATACTTTAATCCCAGATTATCAAGAATCTTGCCCATAAGACTTTGAGCCTCGTCCCACTGCTTTGGAGTACCCTCGTACTTGTCGGTGCGATTGGGGTCCCACTGCGAGAAACGGTAGGAAACATCCTCGTCAAGACCAACCGACTTGAGCATATAGTTGGCTAGCTCTAAGCAACCCTTGAACTCCTCCTCTAACTGTTCGGGACGAAGTACCAAGTGACCTTCAGAAATAGTGAACTGACGTACACGTATAAGTCCGTGCATTTCACCCGAATCTTCATTTCTGAAAAGGGTTGAGGTTTCACCCAAACGCATAGGCAAATCACGGTATGAACGCATTTTGTTCAAGAAAACCTGATACTGAAACGGACAGGTCATAGGGCGCAACGCAAAGCATTCTTTTTCTTCGTCATTGGGGTCTCCCATAACAAACATACCGTCTAAATAATGGTCCCAATGACCTGAAATTTTATAAAGTTCACGCTTTGCCATTAGCGGAGTTTTGGTGAGTAAATAGCCACGTCTTTGCTCCTCATCCTCAACAAAACGCTGCAACAGCTGAATTGTTCTTGCGCCTTTAGGCAACATAATGGGAAGTCCCTGACCGATAGAGTCAACGGTAGTAAAATACTCTAGTTCACGGCCGATTTTGTTGTGGTCACGATTTTTAGCCTCTTCAACTGCCTTTAAGTATTCATCCAACTCGGGTTGGGTGGCAAATGCAGTGCCGTAAACACGGGTAAGCATTTTATTTTTACTGTCATTTTTCCAATATGCACCCGAAATTGAGGTCAGTTTAAACGCCTTGAGCGCCTTTGTATAGGTAATGTGCGGTCCACGGCACATATCGGTATAATCACCCTGACGGTAAAAGCTGATTTCGGCATCCTCGGGCAAATCTGCAATGTGCTCGACCTTGTAAACCTCGCCTGCTTCTTCCATCTGACGAATTGCTTCTGCTCTGGGCAAAATTTCAGGTTTAATGGGTAAATTTTCCTTAACGATTTTCTTCATTTCGGCCTCGATAGCCGGCAAATCGTCATCGGTCAACTTAACCTCTCCCAAGTCAACATCATAATAAAATCCTTTTTCGGTTGCGGGACCGTAAGCAAACTTTGCCTCAGGGTAAAGCCTTTTAATTGCCTGTGCCATAATGTGTGCGGCAGAATGACGGATAACCTCTAACTCCTCGGCTTCGGGGCACTGGTCAACAACGCCGTTTTGATAAATAACCTTCATATTTTTACTCTCCTTAACGGGTAATTTTAAAAAATAAAAGCCCTTCAAGTGCTTAACACTTAAAGGGCGTAAATACGCGGTTCCACCTTTAAAAACTCATCTTACCTTTAACGCAGGCGAGACGTCAGCCTTGTTACCGGACTGCACTCAGGGGTGGTTTTCATGACCGCAAACTTTTGCAAGGCTTTCAGCCTTTGACCTTGCTCTCTTTAACCGTTTTATCGGCACTACTGTCCCCATCAACGCTTTATTTACTGTATAATACAACTTATCCCGTCTTTTGTCAAGCGGAAAATATTGCTTTATTACGAGTTTTGATTGACTAATTTTTATTTTGAATATATAATGTAATTTGAAAAGTTGTGTGAGGTGAAAAAATGAGTGTAGAGATTATTGAGAAACGCGACTCCTTAGCCGGCGGAACTTTTTTACCGCCAACCGTATTGACGGTTAAAAAAAGCGCTGCAAGCGGATTGCTTTTAAGTATGGGTATACTAATTTTTATAGTACTTTCGGTTCTTTCGATTTGCGATTTTTCGGCTGGGGTAGTGCTTATGCCGTTGGGGTTTTTGTTGCTCATTGCACATATCGTTGCCTTTAATAAAGCAAAGGCGGGAAACGGTAACTACGGTTTATCTTTTCTCGGAATATCGTATTTATTACCGTTACTTATTGAGTGTGCTTTTTCAATATGGGAAGTGGTTTTGGATAATAAATTTATCGCACCGTTTTTTAAAAAATTAAGGTTTATGACACTCGACCTTCCCCACCCGTTAGATAGCATTGTCAACCGCACGAATTTTAATATGCGTTTGATTTTCAGTGTTTTAGTGTTAGTTTTTTGGTGCATCTCACTTATCATAATAACACTTGTCACCTCCAAGCGTAAAAACATACCCTCACTCGGTTTACCGATGGTTTGTTTTATTGCATTATGCCTTGTTACAGCAGTAGTTTTTGCAGGTGCTGTACATTCGGTAATCACGGGTTATGTTCCGCAGTATATACTGACTTCGTTTGTTCCCGAATTTCTTCCCTTTATATTTGCCGGTGTTTTGGGGCTTATTGGGGTATACTCTGTTTTAGCGTGTGTTTATACTATGAATATTTTTGTGAAAATGAAGAAGGTTAAAAATGTTATTCAAAAGTAAATCAAAATATGAGTATGTTATTGTAGGGTTAGGCAACCCCGGTCAGAAATACGACGAAACCCGACACAATGTTGGCTTCAGGTGTGTTGACCGTCTTATAAAAGAGTTTAAAATCGGCGCTGAAAAAAATAAATTTCAATCATTAATTTATGACGGCGAAATCAGCGGTCACAAGGTGCTTTTTGCAAAACCGCAAACCTTTATGAACAACTCCGGTGCCGCAGTAAATGAGGTGTTAAAATTTTATAAAATCCCTGCAGAACATCTCATTGTGGTATCAGACGATGTCACAATGGATGTCGGACGGCTCCGTATAAGAGCCAACGGCACTCACGGAGGACACAACGGACTACGTAATATAATCGAATTGCTTGGAAGCAATGATTTCCCCCGTGTTAAAATCGGTGTGGGACAAAAGCCGCATCCCGATTACGATTTGGCAGACTGGGTTTTGGGTAAACCGAGCGCCGAGGACAAAGTGAAAATTGCCGAAACCGAAGAAAAAGCCGCCGAAGCGGTTAATGCCATCGTTACAACGGACATCGGTAGCGCAATGAATAAATATAACAGGTAAACTTTATGAGTTTTAAGTACCCATTTTTAATCGGGAAACTTAAGAAAACAACTGAATTCGACGGTTTTTTAAAAGCGGTGAACAATCGAATATTTCCTGTTGCTGTTACAGGCGTGTCACACATACAGCGAGTGATTTTAGCCGCCGCCTCTGCGGCGGAAAACGGCATAAAACCGCTGGTTATTACCGCAGGTGAAGCAGAAAACGAGCGTGTGTGTGAGGATTTTGAGTCGTTAGGCTTATCGGTTGCGGTTTTTCCGTCACGGGATTTTGTTTTCAGAAGTAACGTTGCCCGTTCAAGAGAATACGAACACAAAAGAATAGGCACCCTCTCTAAGCTTTTAGAGGGGGATTTTGACGTGTGCGTTTTATCAAGCGAGGCGGCTGTCAGTGTTACTCTGCCGCCTGAAAAATTAGCCGAACGTTGCTTCACTTTAACGGTCGGTCAAAATTATAACCAAACCGAGCTTTTAAATCGACTTATATCAGGCGGATACCAACGTTCAGAACAGATTGACGGTCCCGGACAGTTTTCTTTGCGCGGCAGTATTGTTGATATTTTTACGCCTAATTTAAGCAACCCTTGTCGGATTGATTTTTTTGGTGACGAGATTGACAGTATTTCCTCCTTTGACGTTGACACTCAACGCCGTACCGACTCGCTCAACGAATTAAAAATCACCCCCGTTTGTGAAATTTTACCCGACAGTAATAGCCGACTTGCCGAAAGCCTTGAAAAACTGTCAGACTCAAAAAAATGCAGTGCCGAGCAAAAAAAGAGAATTTCAGAAGACATTAACCGCTTAAATGCCTCAGCACCGATTGCCTATGACGCATATATAGGACATATTTATGACAAATTTTCGACAATATTCGACTATATTGGCAACGGTTATCACACCGCCACGTTCATTTTTGACACCAACGCTGTTTTAGATAAGATTGATAACACTTTAAATCTGCATTCCAATGAGATAAAATCCCTTTTGTTAGACGGACAACTACCTCCTGACTTCAGGTCGGTCTACCTTGACTGTATTGGGTTTGCAAACTGTTTAAAAACGGCTAACGCTATTTTCTGTGACAGCTTTCCGAAAACATCCTACCTTTTGTCACCCAAGACACTTATAAACTTTAAATTTAAGCAAAACAACGGTTTTTCAGGCACAGTTTCAACCCTGTGTGAAGATATAAAAGCCGCAAATCATCCGTTAACCGTAATTTTAGCCGGAAGTGAACGCGCCGCCTCTAATCTTTGCGAAGAAATCTGCGACAACGGTATCGTTGCCACCTTTGAGGCCGAGCCTTCGCGCATTGGTGACAAAGGTATATTTGTTACCACCGGTATTTTATCAAGCGGCATTGAAACGCCCGAATTATCGGTCATTGTCCACGGTAAAACCGAAATCAAAAAACGCCGACGCCGTTTCACAAAAGGCACCGCAGTAGGTTCTCTGGAAGAACTTCAGCGAGGAGATTATGTTGTTCACGCCACACACGGAATCGGTATTTTTGAGGGCGTACAACAGCTTACCACACGAGGTATGACCCGTGATTACATCAAAATTGCCTACGCCGGTAAGGATGCACTTTATGTGCCTGTGACCGCCCTTGATATGGTGTCAAAATACATCGGCTCGGCCGAGGACACCACCGTAAAACTTAACAAACTAGGCTCGAGTGACTGGTCAAAAACACGCGCGCGGGTAAAAAGTGCCGTCAAAGATATTGCAAAACAGCTTACCGCTTTGTATGCAAAACGTATGCAACAAAAGGGGTTTGCCTTTAGTGTTGACGGTGATTTACAGTCCGACTTTGAACGCAGATTCCCGTTTGATGAAACCGATGACCAGCTTCGTTGCACATCGGAAATAAAGAACGATATGCAGCGTGCAATTCCTATGGATAGGCTGCTTTGCGGAGACGTCGGTTTCGGCAAAACCGAGGTAGCCCTACGTGCCGCCTTTAAATGCATTGCCGATGGCAAACAATGTGCCATCTTAGTGCCGACCACCATCCTCGCTTGGCAACACTACAACACCGCAGTCGAGCGTTTTTCCAATATGGCGGTTGAGGTTGAGATGCTTTCCCGATTCAGAACACCAAAACAACAGGAAAAAATTAAGAAAAACCTTTCTGTCGGCAATATTGACCTTATAATCGGTACACACAGTCTTATTTCAAAAGACGTGAAATTCAAAGACTTAGGACTAATAATAGTTGATGAGGAACAACGTTTCGGCGTTGCCCAAAAGGAGCGTTTAAAGGAACTTTACCCCGAAGTCGATGCTTTAACTCTTTCTGCAACACCTATCCCCCGTACACTTAATATGGCTTTATCGGGACTTCGGGATATGTCGAGCATTGAAGAAGCACCATTAAACCGACACCCCGTTCAAACCTATGTACTAGAGCATGATAAAGGCTTAATCAATGAGGCTATCAACCGAGAGCTGCGCCGAGGCGGTCAGGTTTATTATCTTCATAACCGAACGGAAGATATTGATGCCTGTGCTCTGAAACTGCAAAAAGACCACCCCGAAGCACGTATCGGTATTGCTCACGGCAAAATGAGCGAGGAGGCGCTTTCTCGTGTTTGGCGCGAACTGCTTGAGCACGAAATTGATATTTTGGTCTGCACCACCATTATTGAAACGGGTGTTGATGTGCCTAACGTCAATACGCTGATAATCGAAAATTCCGACCGCTTCGGATTAGCTCAGCTACACCAATTAAGAGGACGTGTGGGCCGAAGTCACCGTACGGCATATGCTTATCTTTTATTTAATCAAGGTAAGGCTTTGTCCGAAATTTCGCAAAAACGGCTTGATGCCATCCGCAAGTTTACTGAATTCGGCTCAGGCTTTCGCATCGCAATGAGGGATTTGGAAATCAGAGGTGCCGGCAGTATTTTAGGCGGCGAACAACACGGGCACATGGAGGCCGTCGGATACGATATGTATTTGAAACTTTTGTCGGATGCGATTGCCGAGGAAAAAGGTGAAGCTCCCGAGCCTGAATTAGACTGTCTTATTGATATAAGAATAAGTGCACATATTCCCGAAAAATACATTTCATCCTTGCCACAAAGACTCGCTATGTACCGCAGAATTGCGGCTATCCGTTGTGAAAATGACCTTATTGATGTAACCGATGAGCTTATTGACCGCTACGGTGAGCCACCAAAAGCTGTATTAGACCTTATGAATATCGCATTCCTGAAAAACAGAGCGGCAGTGTTAGGCGTTACCGAAATCTGTGAACAAAACGGCCGACTTTTGCTATATCCTAACACACTGTCAGAAAATATTTCCCACCTTTTAACCTCAGACATAAAACGTCGGGTAATGTTCAGTGCAGGTAAGCGGCCTTATGTTTCGGTAAGACCTGAAAATCAGCAAAATATCCTTGACACGCTGAAAACTGTTTTGGATATAATGGAAGTCAGGTATATGTAAAGAATTTACAATTAAGTCACAAAGACACATAAAAAACACTAGACTTTTTTAGCGCTTTAATATATACTGTTTTTGTATATAGTGTGTTTATTAATGCATTTTTAAATTTTGATTTCCGATTTTGCTTTTTTATTTTGCGCATAACGGAAAGAACAGGAGTAAAAAACAATGAAAAAACTCTCGAAACTTTTATGTCTCGTTTTAGCAGTTATACTGCTTGCCTCGGTCTTTACCGGCTGTCACGAGAAAAACGAAATTGCCTTTACTATAGGCGAGTCAAAATTCACCTCGGCTATGTATAGTTGCGTGCTCTACGTTTCTGCCATCACCGCAAGAGACTCTATTGACACCTACATCAGTGATAATAAAATCGAGGTTGAGAAGGTCGATTATACGACCTATAAGTTCAACGATGACGGTGACGTAGACCCCAACGGTAAATACACATATAAAAGTTTTGTCAAAGACGAGGCTGTTAAGCTGTTAAAACAGTATGCAACCCTTGACGCTTGGATGAAGCAAAACAATCTTAAGTTAGATGACGATACCATTTTAAACGCTCAAAACGAAGCCTCTTATCAATGGTACTACGGCTGCAGTGTTTACTACTACAGCTACTACGCAAATATGGGATATGACCCGTCCTCCATTTTCACCCCTGCCGCCACGATTATGGAGAAAAACGGCGTCGCCTACTCAACCTATGAAAAATACTACCTCTATGAAGCCGCTTATGACTTTTACTTTAAACACATTTACGGTGAAAAGGGCGAAAAAGAGGTTTCCCGAGATGACATTATAAAAGATATGACCGAAAACTATGCGCTTACCGACGCTATTTTATTCTCTAAAAAGGATTCCTCCAACAATGACCTCTCAGAGACAGAATTAAAAGAATTAAAGGCATTAGCCGATAAATATGCCGAACGTTTGAATAACGGTGAAAAATTTGCCGATATTTATAAAGAAGAACAAGACCGTCTTGAAAAAGAACAGGACGAGGCAAACAACTACTCAAGCTCTTCTAATTCAAGTACGACATCTTCTAATGCATCGTCTTCTGTCACGTCGTCAACCGAATCTTCATCAACCTCAACTTCGTCCGCAACCACATCTTCCGGTGAAGAAAGCTACACACCGGAAGAATATGTCAATCTTTACGGTTCAGATAAAACCTCTTATGAGCACGTAATGTTTGCCGAAATCTTAAAGCAAACCGTAGGCAAGGCTGTGGTTTTGGAGGATACTGAAAATTCGCAATATATGCTTATCGTTCGTCGCGATATGACTGACGAAGCCTATGATGACTACTGGTTTGATATGCTTCGTGACACTGTAACCTATAGTTTAAAGTCGGACGAATACGACGCTTCGCTTAATGAATTTGCAAACTCTTTAAGTCTTAAAGAGGATACCCACGCAACAAAGCCGTTTACGGTTGACAAAGTCAAGTTTGAGTAATCTGAGTAAAATATATTAATTCCGACATAATTATGCCTGCCGTGAAAAACACTTACGGCAGGCTTTTTAACAATAAATTTAAAGGAGAAAAATATGTCTTTTACAGCCAATCAAGACGGTATATCGTATTCATTTATTACTACATCCCGTTTTAAAACAACCTTGATTTCGGTAGGTTTTTACCTGCCTCTTGGCAGCGACGCCGCTGCCAACGCTCTTGCTTTAAGACTTATGAAAAGCGGCACTAAAGACCTCCCCGACACTTATTCATTTAACCGCCGCTTAGCCTCACTTTACGGCGCAAAGGTTACATCCTGGGTTGCAAAGCACGGCGACTATCAGGAATTACGACTTGGAATCACCGTAAATGACGATAAGTATTCTTTAAACGGTGAACCAACAGTAAAATCGGCCGGAGACCTTATTTGCGATATGATTTTCAGCAGATTTTCATCAAACAACGGTTATCCTGCAGATGCCATCACCCGTGAGAAACGTTTGCAAATTGAATCTATTTCCGGCAAACTAAACGACAAACGAATCTATGCACGTAACCGCTTAGAAGAAATTATGTGCAAAAACGAACCCTTTGGACTTCAGCCCGAGGGCAGTATTGAGGAGACCTCATCCTTAACCTCTGAGGATATAACACTTGCTTTAAAAAGGCTTATTAATACCGCATTTATTTCTGTGCAGGTAATCGGCGAAAAGGAGCCGGAAGGCTTTAAGGAGCGACTTTTTTCTGCCTTGAATAATGCAGAACGCAACTATTCCGAACTTCCTGCTGATACTGTTTTGCACTCCGGCAAGCTTAAACGAGTAACCGAAAAAATGCCTGTTAACCAAGGTAAGCTTGTTTTGGGGTTGCGCTCAGCCACTGCCGGTAGTGACCGTGAGACTATAGCCGCTTGGGTTATGGGGGATGTTTTCGGTGGCGGTCCGTACTCAAAACTTTTCTGCAACGTGCGTGAAAAAATGAGCCTTTGTTATTACTGTTCGGCAAGGTCTGTCAGAAAAAAAGGCTTAATTATTGTGGACAGCGGCGTTGAAGATGCCAATATCGAATCTGCCGAAACAGCAATTTTAACACAATTAGAGGCTATTAAACAGGGCAATATTACCGAAAAGGAACTTAACTCCTCCAAGCTTTCGATGTGTGATTCAATCAATTCAATTGAATCCGACCAGAATTCACTGATGCACTGGTATGCTGCTCGTGCATTGGAAACCTCAGCCGCAACTCCGTTTGAAATATCAGAGCTTATTAAAAAGGTTTCTGTCGATGATATAAAAAAAGCAGCTGAGAACTTTTCGCTCGATACGGTTTATGTGCTTAAACCCGACGGCACAGCAAAGGAGGAAGAATAATGAGCTTTACCGTTGAAAAATTTATATGTGCGTCTGCCGACGAATCCTGTATTAAAGCTGTTCATTCATCCGGCCTTCAGATTTATATTTCCGAAAAACCGGATTTTAATATTAACTACGCCGTTTTCGGAACACATTACGGTTCGGTTGATACCGAGTTTTCATTAGGTGACGAGCCGATGCAAACCGTACCTGAAGGAATTGCACATTTTTTAGAGCACAAGCTTTTTGAAGGGGAAGATGGGGACGCGTTTGAGAAATATGCTGTAACCGGTGCTTCAGCTAATGCATATACCTCATTTGACCGCACCTGCTACCTGTTCAGTTGCTCCGGAAAGTTTTACGAAAATCTTGATATCCTTTTAAGTTTTGTTTCTTCACCCTACTTCACGCCCGAAACCGTAAAAAAGGAGCAGGGCATCATCGGTCAGGAAATCAGAATGTATGAAGACGTGCCCGAATGGCGCGTGCTTTTTAACCTGCTTCGCATTATGTATCACAACCACCCTGTAAAAGTGGAAATTGCCGGCACGGTAGAGTCGATTGCCGAAATCACCGACAAAACCCTTTATAACTGCTATCGCACCTTTTACAACCCCTCTAATATGTTTTTGTGCCTTTGCGGAAATTTTGACACCGATAAAGTATTGGAGATTGTTGAACAAAAAATTTCTTCGGTTTCAATACCCGAAATCAACCGTTCAGAGTTTGATAAGCCCGACACATTGGTCAACACATACTGTGAACAAAAAATGCCGGTTGCTCTACCGCTGTTTGTAATGGGAATCAAAGACAACCGTCTTAAACTTAATCGTTCTCTTAAAGACATTGTCTCAGTGGAGTTGCTTCTTGAAGTTGTTGCCGGCAAGCTTTCCCCTCTTTACAACCAACTTTTAAACGTCGGTCTTATCAACAACAAATTCGGCACCGAGTTTTTCTACGGTCACGGATATTCCGCTCTTTTGTTTGACGGAGAATCAAAAGACCCCAACGCCGTAAAGCAAGCTATATTAGCGGAAATTCAACGTGTTGCCAGAAACGGTGTTGATGCATCGTTGTTTGAGGATGCGCGCCGACAGGCTTACGGAGAAGAAATTCGTGGATTTAATGACACTGAGGAAACGGTTGACGGCTTTATAAACTGTGCAATGAACGGCTTTAGCCCTTACGAAATGCTTGAAGTTTTAAAGTCTATTACTGCCGATGATATTACTGCCCGTGCCAGAGAGCTTGACCTTTCTCTTGCGGCCTTATCGGTAATACAATCTTAATAAAATATAAACTTTTTCAAAAATTTTAAAAATACCCCTTTTCTAAAAGGGGTATTTAGTATATAATAATATAAGTGTAATTCCCAAAGATGAAAGGAAGATTTTTCGTGCCGAATTTAAGCGTTTATAATGTCACTATTTTTGGCTTGGATTTAAGTTTTGATTCAGTTGCCTTTACATTGCCTATCGGCAACGGTTGGAATATATACTGGTACGGTATTTGTATCGCATTGGCGTTTTTGGTTGCTGTGGTTTATGGTTTTTCAAATGCCAAAAGATTTGACATTGACCCTGACCGCCTGACCGACGTTGTGTTGGTTACCACACCAATGGCAATTCTCTTTGCCCGTATTTATTACATAATTTTTGACCCCGACCCCAAAGCAAAAATTGACTCGATTTCCGATTTCTTTGGGTTCTCAAGCGATTCGGGTGTTGCCGGACTTGCAATTTACGGAGCAGTCATCGGTGCTGCCGTTGTCGGCTTTTTAATGTGTAAGCTTCGCAAGGTTAACTTTCTTGACGCTTTTGACCTTGCCGCAATCTGCTTCTTACCGGCGCAAGCCATAGGCCGCTGGGGCAACTTTTTTAACCAGGAGGCATTCGGCTCTTTGACCGGCAGTTCCTGGTGGGGAATGACCAGCCAAAGCACCGTATCCGAGGTCGGCACCGGTTTGGTACATCCCTGCTTTTTATACGAATCTGTCTGGTGTATTATAGGTTTTGTTTTACTGCATATTTTAAGCAAGAAACGCAAATTCAAAGGCCAGCTGGCCCTTACATACGGCGTATGGTACGGCTTCGGCAGAATGATTATCGAAGGTTGGCGCACCGACAGTCTTTACTTAGGCCCATTAAAGGTTTCGCAATGGCTTTCCGGCGCTCTCGTTTTAGCCTGCGGCATTGTTTTAATTATTATGTTCATAAAGCTTAAGAACGACAAACAGGCCTTGACCTACGAATCTCTCTTCGACGATATTGATGACACTACCGTAAAAACGGTTTACTATGAAGGCGACGAAGAAACTGAGGCTGTAAATTTAAATACAATTAAAGATGACGCCAAAGCTATTGAAACCGAAGTAGCCGAAAGTGAAAACACAGAGAAAAAAGAGGAAGAATAATGGCCAAAATAATAAGTGGAAAAGTTATTTCTGCCGCAGTTAAACAAAGAATTGCAGCAGAGGTTGAGGTTCTGAAACAACAAGGTACTACCCCCGGGCTTGCTGTCATTATTGTTGGAAATGACCCTGCATCTCAAGTTTATGTAGGCTCTAAAGAACGCACCTGCATTGAACTCGGTATGTATTCCGAAAAATATGAGCTGCCCGAAGACACCACCAACCAAGAACTTTTGGCATTGGTAGAGCGTTTGAATAATGACGACAAAATTCACGGTATACTCTGTCAGTTACCGTTGCCCAAGCACCTTGACGAAAAGGCGGTAATTGACGCTGTTTGTCCCGAAAAGGACGTTGATGCCTTTCATATACAAAACGTTGGGAAAATTATGGTAGGTAATTATGATTTTCTGCCCTGCACCCCTGCGGGAATTATGGAAATGCTTCGCTATTCTGATATTGACACTGCGGGCAAGCACTGTGTGGTTATCGGCCGTAGCAACATTGTCGGAAAACCGATGGCTATGCTTATGTTACACGCCGATGCCACCGTCACTATCTGCCATTCAAGAACAAAAAATCTCAAAGAAATTTGTAAAACGGCCGATATTTTGGTTGCCTCGGTTGGCAGACCGAAATTTGTCACTGCCGATATGGTAAAGCCGGGTGCCGTAGTTATTGATGTCGGTATTAACCGCGATGAAAACGGCAAGCTTTGCGGCGATGTTGATTACGAAAATGTTGAGCCATTATGCTCAGCTATAACTCCGGTACCGGGCGGTGTGGGTCCTATGACCATAGCAATGCTTATGCAAAACACCTTGACATCAGCCAAGCGCTACAAAAACAAGCCTTTACAGCCGAAATGATTTCAATTAAAAGGAGTGACCGAAAATGAAAAGAATATTTTCCGCTATACTTTCCGTAATTATATGCGCTTTTACGGTTTCGTTGGCATCTGCTTCGGTCGCCGAGAAAGAAATAAACGGTATAAGATTTTGCATAAATTCGAATTTTGAGGTTATGACTGCCGAAAATCTGACCGAGTCTAGCACTGTTGAAGGCCTGATTTTTGCCGCAATCTCAACCGACCGCTTGCATCAAATTCAATGTCGACGTACCGTAACCGACTTTTCTTCGGGAATAAAGTCCTTTAAGACTCTTTCTCCGGAAAATATTGCCCCAATTGGTGAAAAACTCTTCCCCGACGGTTACGAAACTGCCGAATTCGGTCAGGATATTTACTTAAAGCAACGTAAAGTAACCGACGGCAATTATGAAATATTGTACGTTACCGTTTCCGGCGGCAAACTTTACACCTTTACCTATTTCGGCTCTGACCCGACAAAAATCGGTGAATTTATGGGTTCGGTTTCCTTGCCCAAGGAAGAAACCGAGAATAATGTTAATATATTAATGATTATTATTTTATCATTAAGCATCGCGGCGTTTTTGGTTTTGTTCGTATTGCTTATGCTGTCCTTTATTAAGGATTACCGCCATCGCAAGATGGAACAAAGTGAAAACATTGTGAGCAATTATATTAAAATTAAACGAAGAAAGTATTAAAATTTTAATTTTCCTTTTTAACATTTAAAACCTCCGAAGAATTCGGAGGTTTTTTCTATACAGCCTTTCCAATTACTGCCGCAAATACTGTTATGTCATCATCATGACCGTCACGTCGACGTCGGCGGGCGGCGGTTGCAATGCGGTCTGACAGTTGTTTTGCTGTGCCATCCCGGAAAGCCTCAACCTCGGCGCATATCCAATCGGACCCTTCCGAGCATACTCCGTCAGACATCATTAAAAGTATATCGTCCTCTTTCAGTGTGACAACCGCTTTATCAAACCCGACCTCATGCAAAATTCCTGCCGGGAGCGATTTGCACTCTGCTCTTCCGGTGTGACCGTTTCGACGCACAATTGTCGGTGCCGCACCGGCTTTAAACATTTCGGTCTTGCCGTTATAAAGGTCAACCGCTGTAATATCAAGCGTTGCCAATGACTCATCGGTAGATTTATAAAGCATTGCCGAATTAACAAGCCTTAAGGTACAGTCATAACCAAATCCCGCCTTTAAAAGCCGCTCGGTCAATCCCGCTGTCATAGCACTGTCCACTGCCGCGCGTCCGCCACTTCCCATTCCATCACTGACAATAACCACCAATCTGCCGCGACCATCAAAAAAATAACGACAGGTGTCACCACAATGCTGGTTCTTGCCCTGATTAAACTGCGTCAACCCGCAATCAACCGAAAAAATTGCCTTTTCAGTAACGGTAATATAACAACCTCGTCCACATCGGTTAACCTCGGGCGGCTCAAAATCCCGCTCACATATTTCCTCAATACGTTGCAGTATTTTCAGGCGGTTAATCGGTAATTCAGGTGCTGTTAAAAGCCTGATTTCAACCGTTAAGCGCCCATATTTATCGACTATACAACAGCATTCATCTGCTATTAACCCCAACTCCTTCAACGAAGCCGAAACACGACCGGCTAACTGGATATCATAATCCATGGCGGTACGGAATTCTTCCGACAGCTCGGTTAACATACCGGCAATACCCTCCATCTGATCAGAGACTACGCCCCGCATCTCACCTATTCGCTTTTCAGCCGAAATCATACTTAAGAAATCGGTATAATGACGGGTTAAGGAGTCCTCAAAACGTTCTAATCTTAAACACCGTTCGGTGAATTCATCGGGTGCCTCAGCAAGATTTATCGGGTGGCCTTTGCGCACGGCATCACTCATTGCCAAGGCCGCATCTACTGTTTTGTTCCTTTGCTTTTCCCAACAGTAAACATGAAAGGAACAGCCCTTGCAGGCATCGTTTTCAATTTTATGTAAAACATTATTAAAATTAGGTCTTTCACAGACGGTAAGGCATCTCGCCACGTTCTCTACCATTTCGGTAACACCCTGCAGAGCCGCAGCAGCAAAGCCCAGACGCATTGTCAATGTTCTTCTTAAGCCCTTTTGGTCAGGTGTTACTGTAGCAGGTGAAACAACTGTCCCTATCGGTACAGTAACGGTTCTTGGCAACACCAAGAACACAACAGCTGCAGTTGTAACCTCAGCAAGCATAATGAGTGACTTAACGTCAGCCTTGGTCACCAAAGTCCAACCCAATGGCACTGCAACGGCAGTTACTGCAATAACTATCTTACCGAATCCCGAGAACACTCCGCAAAGTAATGCAACAAAACAAAATCCGAGAGCTGCCGAAGGTTGACCTTCAGAAATTACCACGGTCGACGCCATAGCAATACCCGACACAGCAGCAATACCAACCCTTGAATAACGTGCGGTTAGCAAAATACAAAGGAATCCCAAAATATGACCTATTGAAATTCCGTCAATCCTTATAGGAAACAACGAAAGCAATCCGAGACTTACCGATATGAGCAATGAGGCAGTCTGTTCTACACTGGTTGACGCGCGTGTTTGAAATATATTGCCGGATTTACTTATAAAATAGGCACCCGTTCCGGCAATTAGGCCTTCAGCTACAGCTAATATTCCCCCGTCTAAAAACTCCGTTCCCGACGCTGCAATTCCGACACCTGTAATAACCGTAAATGCCGTTATGCCGGACCAAACGGGACTTTTACCGATACCCTTTAATCCCGCTAAAATAAACCGTATAACCGTAATCGCAAGCAACGCCACAGTATACCGAAGAGTAGAGATGTTCTCCAAGGGTAAAAAGCTACCGAAAGCCGAGCCGAAGGTTGCTGCCAATATGTATTTTAATGGCACTCCTGCCGTCAAGGCAGCACCTAAAGGTGTTACACCGCCTATAAGTCCGGTTCTTGCCATAAAAAATCCCAAAACAGCAATACCTATATGCTTTAAGACTCCCTCTAACCGTTCTAACGGCTTACTCCACCATTTATCCCCTACAGCTGTAACTTCCTTAATCATTTTATTACATCCTTTATTTTGTAGGTGATAACAGTATACCTCTTTTGCTTTCGGGAATTATGTCACAGTGAGATAGAAAATTATATATTGTTTTGAAAATTAATGTCAAAAAAATAAACGCCTATGCGAACACCTACGCCGCACAAGCGTTTAACGTATTTTTTATCAGTAATTTCCGCCCGAAAAATCCTTATCCACCGTAATAACACAGCAGTAGGTGGGGTTCATCTCAGCCGCAATACTTCTTACTTCGGCCTTAATTTCAGAATTGGTCATTGTACAGTCGGCAGGGACCAAAACATCAAAAATCAGATTGTTCTGCTTTTCACCCTTTACCATTCTGAAATCGTGAATGGTTGCTCCGTCATAGAGCTTTGAAACCCTTTCCGCCAATTCCGTTCGGGCATTGTTGACATCTTCATCGTCTGTCACAATAGGGTCCATATGAATAACAGCTTCAATGCCGGTGTTTTTCTTAATTTCCCTCTCGCATGCATCTATTTTTTCATGACAGACCAAAATATCACAGTTTGCCGAAACCTCAACGTGTAAGGAAACGAAGCTTCTGCCCGGTCCGTAGTTGTGCACAATCATATCGTGAAGCCCCAAAAATGATGGCTCAGATAATACTATACTTTTGATTTTGTCTACCGTCTCTTTCTCAGGGGCAAGCCCAACCAACGGGTCTATCGTCTCTTTTAAACTTACAAAACCGGAATAAAGTATAAATAATGCCACTAAAATACCAACTATTGGGTCAAAATACTTAACAATATCGACTGTAGGCATTGCTCTGCAAATAATCGCCACAGCCAAAACCGCACCGGTCGACACGCAGTCGTTTAAACTGTCTGCCGCAGTGGCTTTCAAGGCGCTTGAAGAAATTGTTTTTCCTACTTTTCGGTTAAATATGGCCATCCAAAACTTAACCAAAATTGATACAGTAAGAATTATAATCGGCAAGATGCCCGCGTCAGGCACTGTGGGATTGCCGACTTTTGATGCCGACTCTATTAACAGTTCTAAACCGACCAGCATTATCAAAACCGACACCAACGCCGCTGACATATATTCCATTCGACCGTGACCAAACGGATGCTCAGGGTCTGCAGGCTTAGAGGCGATTTTAAAGCCTAACATCGTAACCACACTTGAACCCATATCCGAACAGTTGTTGAACGCGTCAGCAACCATTGAAACCGAGCCGGAAAGTGTACCCGCCAAAAACTTAATGATAAAAAGCACCAGATTACAGATGATTCCGACGACACCTGCTAATGTTCCGCACTTGGCACGGTTTTTCTCATCAGCCGGATTTCCTTTTATAAAAATTTTCAGTAAAAAACTTGTCATAGCTTACCCTTTGAGCCTTTTGCACCAAAGCTCGACTCATTTAAAATATTCGTATCAATAGTGAACATTGTGTTTTCACGCTCGCGCTGACGTTTAAAGGCAAGTGAAATTAAGCGGTCAATAAGGACCGGATACTCCAAGTCCGTAGCCTCCCACAAATAGAACGAGAGCGAGCCGGGAATTGTGTTAATTTCATTTACGTAAACCTTATCATTATCTGCAGAATCTAAAAGAAAATCAATACGCACAACGCCCGATGCTCCGATTGCTTTAAAGGTTTCAACCGCAATATCCTGAATTTCCTTTGTCTTTTCAGAGGTTAAATCGGCAGGCAATTTACGGCTTAAAGAAGCCATACCTTTTGAGCCGGATTTAGATGCATTTGCTCTGTATTTATCATCATAAGACAAAATTTTATCGTGCATAACGGGTTCTTCCAACGCCGACGGCTTACAGTCGTTGCGGTCGCCCAAGACAGAACAGTTAATTTCGCGAAGCGAGGTAACGGCGTGCTCAATAAGTACCCTGTCGGCAAAAGAGCAAGCCAAATCAACAGCCGAACGCAGTTCAGCCTCATCCTCAACCTTTGAAATGCCTACGCTTGAACCCAAGTTTGCCGGCTTTACAATCATCGGATAACCGATTTCAGTTGTTACCTTTGAAACAATATCATCTGCACAAAGTGCCCACTGTCTTGCACCGAAATCTACACAGCGCAGAGTAGGAATTCCGCGGTCCAAAAGAACGTTTTTAAATAAAACCTTATCCATACCCAAGGCAGAAGACATAACGTCACAACCGACATACGGCAAGCCTAAGGTTTCTAAATAACCTTGAATTGAACCGTCCTCACAGTTTGTGCCGTGAACAATCGGGAATGCAACGTCAATCCCGACCGGCTTTTTCTTGTTAAAAAGGCCGTTATTGAGATACATCATTGATACCTTGTCGTCTTGAGGAACAAAGGTAACGGGGTCGGCTTTTGTTTCCGGTTTTCCCGACTTAAAGGTTTCGATATCGGTCAACGCCTCACTTGAATAAAACACCGATTGCTTACTCATATAAACGGGGATTACGTTATACTTCTCGCGGTCAATATTACCCATTGCCTGTACGGCCGAAATGATTGAAATTTCATGCTCGACACTGCGTCCGCCGAAAATAACAGCTACGTTGATTTTCATTAAATGCCCTCTTTTCTGTTTTATTCTAAATAGTTATCGGGTAGGTCGTTTTCAAAAAGGATAACGGTGTCAGAGTCCAACATAGGACTGAACAATCCCAAAGCCTCTTTAAAACTTGAAACGACATGCAAATTATCTTCATTAAAGTTTTGACTTTTTATACCTTCAACTAACGGTTTAGAGCGTTTTTTGCCAACCAAAATAATAATATCGGCATACTTTGCGGCCTCTTGACCCAAACGGCAGTTAGCCTCATACTCTTTTTCTCCCAACTCAACCAGGCCGGGTGTAACCATGATTTTTTTCATTTTGTCAAAGCAACCCAAAACACGAGCAGCTTCCAAGCAGCCCTCGGGGTTGGAGTTATACGCATCATCAATAAGTGTTGAGCCGTTGATGTAACTCTTTAACTCTAATCTATGCTCGGCAGGCTTCAATTTTGATACCGCAAACTCAATTTCTTCCGGCGTCAGCCCCAAATCAAGTGCAACACCAACCGCTGCGGCAATATTTAAAGCATTATGATATCCCAACAAGCGTGAGGTGACCTTCACTTCATTGCCTTTATAATTAACGGTAACCGTCAAGCCTTTCGGTGAATAGGCAATGTCGGTCGCCTTACAATCACAGTCCGTCGTGCCGTAAGTAACCGAAGTATACTCCCCTGCCTTTGCCTTGATATGTTCATTATCACCGTTAACGTACATCTTGCCGTTTTTGTTTTTTACCCAATCAGCAAGTTCAAACTTAGTAGATACAACCGTTTCGATATTTCCAAAGGTGTCAAGGTGTTGAGGACCGATTGAGGTAATTACACCTAAATCAGGATTGGCAATCCGGCAATCCTCTTTAATATCACCTTTTCGTTTAGCACCCATTTCGCAAACAAAAACCTCGGTCTGCGGTTTCAAATCACGCCGAACGGTAATTACAATACCCATCGGTGTGTTGTAATTTTCGGGAGTGACTAAAGTGTTGTACCTCTCACTTAAAATGCGACCTAAAATAAACTTAGTACTGGTTTTGCCGTAACTTCCGGTAACACCGATTACGGTCATATTCTTATGGTTTTTTAAAATCTTCTTGGCATCGTTAACGTAGTAGTTGGAAATGCACTTTTCAATCGGTTTCATTATAAAAAGTGACAGTATAGCGGTAATTTCAGGCAATGCACACATTATAAAAAGCACCGCCAACAAAACTTCACCCGCAACACCGCCGACAATCACCGACAATGCGGCAATTAAACACAAAATCACACCGCCGGCAACCCACATACGTCGAACTCTGGCGGTAACAACCAATTTTTTGATTGATTTTTTGTTG
>JAZSCC010000107.1:0-1600 GCA_045602685.1 Acutalibacteraceae bacterium
GAGTGGGGCGACCCGCTCTTCACTTTTTGTCGGGATGTTTTTAAAATACAAAAATTAGGAGGTATGGTTTTGGCTAAAAACCCTACTGCCGTCAAGGTGACGGGATTGATTAAGCAAGCCGTTGAAGGATTAGGTATAACACTTTGGGACGTCAAGTTTCAAAAAGAGGGTACTTCGTGGTATTTAAGGGTATATATTGATAAGGACGGCGGTGTTGATATTAACGATTGCACCGATGTATCGAGACTTATTGACCCGATTATTGACGAGGCAGACCCAATTAATGTTTCTTATTATTTAGAAGTATGTTCACCGGGACTTGAACGGGAATTGACTGAAGATTGGCACTTTAAAAAGTATATGGGAGAAAAGGTTTTAGTTAAGCTTATTCGCCCGAGGGACAATAAACGTGAATTTAAAGGAACTTTGTTATCATACGGCGACGGGGTTACCGTCGAGGTTGAGGGTGAGTCAATTACCTTTGAACAAAAAGATTTGGTATATGTTAAACTCGATGATGCCGAGTTTTAATTTTTTGTTAAAAATGAAGTTTATATAATGGAGGTACAATGGAAAATGGCAAGGGCAAAAAAGACTGAAACACAGGTGGATATGACCGCAGAAATATTTGACGCATTGAAATTGATGGCGGAGGAAAGCGGTATTCCCGAAAGTTACTTAGCAGAAAAAATCAGAAGTGCAATTATTGTTGCCGCTAAAAAGGATTACGGCGGCAGGGATGTGGTTTTCTGTGAAATGGACACAGAACAAAGAATTTTTAAGGTATACGTTCGCAAAACAGTAGTAAGTGAAATAGAGGATGAATACACCCAAATTTTAATTGACGAAGCTTTAAAAGTTGACAAGAATGCAATGGTGGGAGAGTTTGTTGATATTCCGCTTGAGACTAAAAAGTTTGGTCGAATTGTTGCACAGAATGCAAAGCATGTTATCCGTCAGGGCGTAAAGGAAGCCGAGAGGGGCCAGACCTATGAGGAGTTCCAGAGTCGTAATAAGGAACTTGTTACGGCTGTAGTTCAGCGTGTTGACCCCAAGACCGGTAATGCATCTATTACAATCGGTCGCGGAGAGGCAACCTTACCCAAGGCTGAGCAGGTGCCCGGAGAGGAACTTCAAGAGGGCGACCACATTAAGGTTTACATTGTCGATGTAAGAAATGAGGATAGAGGCCCCAGAGCTATGATTTCAAGAACCCACCCCGGACTCGTTAAGCGTTTGTTTGAGACCGAGGTACCTGAAATATATGACGGCACTATTGAAATCAAAGCCGTTTCCCGTCAGGCAGGTTCCAGAACCAAAATGGCTGTTTGGTCATCTAATGAGGATATTGATGCCGTTGGTGCATGTATCGGTCAGCGCGGTGCCCGTGTAAACGCCATAGTTGAGGAATTGGGCGGAGAGAAAATTGATATTGTAAAGTATTCGGATGACCCTGTTGCCTTTATTACTGAGGCTTTGTCTCCGGCGAAGGTTTTGTCGGTCACTGTTGAGAGCGAAGATCCCAAGGTTTGCCGTGTAACCGTACCGGACAGTCAGCTTTCTCTGGCTATCGGTAACAAAGGTCAGAACGTTCGTCTTG
>JAZSCC010000108.1:0-6107 GCA_045602685.1 Acutalibacteraceae bacterium
AGTTTATGTTAACAAACGTAACTTATTTAATTTTTAATATTTTTTATAATATCTTCAACAAGCTTTTTCTCAGATTCATTTTCTTTTAACTTTGATTTAATTTTTTCAATGGTATAAAGAACGGTAGTATGGTCTTTATTAAACCTTTTACCAATTTCGGTAGAAGAAAGAGACATAACCTGATTTACTATATAAATTGAAATTTGCCGTGCATAAGCAATATTAGCTTGCTTTTTTCTTGAATAAATATCTTCTGAGGAAATATTATATGTTCTGGAAACCTCGTCAACTATTTTTTCTACCGTAATAGGCTCTGGTAAAGTTTCACTTACAACATCTTTTATATATTTTTGTACCATAGGAGGAGTAAGGGTATTGGATTGCACCGTAACATATGCTTTAAGTTTTTTAATAATTCCCTCAAGCTGACGGATATTGCTTTTAATTTGTTCGGCAATTATATAAAGAATGTCATCACTGATAACCAACTCTAATTGGTCGGCTTTTTGTTTTAAAATTCCTACTCTTGTTTCAAAATCGGGACTTTGAATATCAGCCATCATTCCGCTTTCCATTCTGGAACGAATTCTGTCTTCCAAAGTTTTAATTTCTTTAGGAGGACGGTCTGATGTTACGACAATTTGGCGTTCGGGATATAAAGCATTAAAGGTATTAAAAAATTCTTCCTGAGCCTGTTCTTTTCCCGCAATAAAATGAATATCATCAATTAGTAAAACATCAACCGTTCTGAAACGTTCGTGAAAAAGGTCGGTTGTTTGGGTACGGATTGCTTGTATTAATTCATTAGTAAATTGCTCACCGCGTAAAAATAAAACTTTTTTATCAGGAAAGTTTTTAGAAATACTGTTTTTTATTGCCAACATTAAATGGGTTTTTCCAACGCCTGAATTTCCGTATAAAAACAAAGGATTATACTGATTTGCAAAAGGTTTAGTGGCAACAGCCTTTGCGGAAGCGTGAGCAATCTGATTAGACGGTCCTACAACAAAATTATCAAAAGAATAAATTTCTTCACTGTTAGAAGCTTCAGAATCCATAGTCGGTTTTTTAGGTTCATCTGACTTTATGATAATTTCAATATCCATTGGTAATCCTGAAACCTCTTCACAGGATTTTTTAAGAATGTTTTTATAATAACCGTCAACAGTTTTCTTTTTCCATTCATTATTTGTAGCTAAAAGTAATACTCCGTTTTCGGTTGAAATAGGTATTAAATCCAATACCCATGCTTCTAAACCGGCTTCGGAAATTTTTTCCTTATTTCGACAGTCTAAAATAATTTGTTCCCATAATTCTTTTATGGAATTAATAGCCATTTTCAATTATCCCCCAAATTTTTAGATTAATTATGACGTGTTATAAACATTTAATTTTTAAGTTGTTAATAACCAGAAAAGCCTGTGAATATCCATTTAAAATTGTACCACAATTTTAAAAATTTTTCAAGGAAAATCCATTGATTTTTTACATTATTTTAAAAAGTTTTATGGATAAAAAAATACCCCTTAAATTATTTATAATTTAAGGGGTATTTAATGTTTATTTTATACTAAAATTTTTCAAGAAAACTGTGGGTTTTACCGTTTATTTTATAGCCTATTAAAGTATCAACGTTACATCGGTGAATACTGTTAAAAAGATTCTTTTCTATTTCGGGATTTTTTGTTTTAAGTTCTTTAATTAATAACTTAATCTCCCGACGCTTTGAGGCGTTTTCATCAACTGCCGCACGTGCTGTTAGTTTGCAGGCACAGGCAATAAATGAAAGTTCATTATATGAAGCCCACTTAATTATATCTTCCTCCAAAACACAGTACAGCGGACGGATAAGCTCCATTCCTTCAAAATTAGAGCTATGCAGTTTGGGTAACATTCCCTGAATTTGTGAACCGTACATCATTCCCATTAATGTGGTTTCTATAACATCACTCATGTGATGCCCCAATGCAATTTTATTACAGCCTAATTTCTGTGCCTCGCTGTAAAGAAATCCTCGGCGCATTCGTGCACATAAATAACAAGGAGATTTAGTAACGTTGTCTGTGATGTCAAAAATATCCGTTTCGAAAATATGAAGGGGAATTTCAAGGGCTTTTGCGTTTTCAATAATTTTATTGCGGTTTTCAGGATTATATCCGGGGTCCATTACGATAAATTTTAAATCAAAAGGAATATCGCTGTACCGCTGGAGCATTTTCATTAAAACAGCCAATATCATTGAGTCCTTACCGCCGGAAATACAAACCGCAATTTTGTCATTTTCCTTTATAAGCTCATAATTTTTTACGCCTTCAATGAATTTATTCCAGATTGATTTTCTGAATTTTTTGTTTATACTGCGTTCGGCTGCTTCGATTTTTGTCAGTTGTCTTGCCATTTTAATTTTCCTTTAAAAGGTCCTTAATAACCTCTCCTGCAATTATTAATCCTGCAACTGAAGGTACAAACGGAACAGATGCAGGTGCTTTGTGTCCGTCGATTTTAACCGTATCAGAAAGCATTTCACCTTTTTGCAAAGCTTTTGGTATTTCCTCGGAAAAAACCACCTTGAGATTTTTAACTCCGAGTTTTTTCAGGTTAGACCGCATAATACGGGCTAACGGACAAACCTTGGTGTTATAAATATCGGTGACACGAAAGGCAGTCGCATCAAGCTTATTTCCCGTGCCCATTGAAGAAATAACGGGAATGTTTTGGTGTTTTGCCCTTACAATAATGTCGATTTTTGCCGAAACGGTGTCTATTGCGTCGACAATATAATCATAATTATTAAAATCAAAGTTATAAGCTGTATCCGGGCAGTAAAAAAAGGGATGAACCGTCACCTTACAGTCAGGGTTAATATCAGAAATTCTGTCTGCGGCAGCATTGACCTTTAATTGCCCCAATGTGCTGTGCAGGGCAATAATCTGACGGTTTATATTGCTTTCGGCTACACGGTCGGAGTCAATTAAATCTATTGCGCCTATACCGGCTCTGGCCAATGCTTCAACAACGTAACTTCCCACACCGCCTATACCGAAAACGGCAACCCGACAGTGTTTAAGGCGCTCTGTAGAACCTTTTCCCAATAAATTTTCAGTGCGTGAAAATTGTTCTTTCATATTTACCTCAAAAATTAATTGTTAACAATATTTCGAATCCATTTACCTTGTTTAACCAATATTAATCTACATATTCCCGCTTTTGAGCATTACGGCCGCTAAAGCTGCAATAGGAGCCGTTTCTGCGCGCAGAATTAGTTTCCCTAATGTTATGGTTTTTGCACCGTTTTTAGCCAATGTTTCGGCTTCTTTGGCGGTAAAACCGCCTTCGGGTCCGATAATAACAGAAACCGTTTTCGTGCTGTTTTTAATAGATTCAAGTTTTTCCGTGGCTAATTCATAACAAAAAATGCACAAATCGTCAGCACAAGCGGATTTTACCGCTTGGTCAAACGGCAGAGTATTATCAACCGTTGGTAAAATCCCTCTTCCACATTGACCGGCGGCTTCGTCGGCAATTTTTTGCCATCTCTCCTGTTTTTTCTTTAACGATTTTTCGTCAGGACGCGAAACACAGTTTGCCGAAATTACCGGAATGATTTTACTCGCTCCCATTTCAACTGCTTGACGGATTGCAACATCAAATTTGTCGCCTTTTGTCAAACAAAGGTATAGCGTGACGAATACGGTCGGTTCGGTGTCATTTTTATGCTTTTCCTTGATTTCTAATTCTACTCGGTCTGGATAACAGGCCGAAATAATACAATCATAGTCGTAACCGTTGGTGTCGCAAACGGTTAATTTTTCACCCGTTTTCATTCGCAGCGAGCGCAATATATGATTTGCGTCATCACCGTCGATAAACGGTGATGCTTCGAAAAATTCTTTAAAAAATCGCGGCATTTTATGTCACCTCTACAGTAAAAGTATGATACCATTTTAAAGAAATAATGTCAAGATTAAAGGCATTAAAATACCCCCGACAAAAGTCGGGGGTTCAGGGTTAATTTTGTGTATTTGTATTATTGTTTTCCGGCGGATTTGTCGGTGTACCGTTATATAAATTTAACACGACGGTAATGGTTGTATCAATGTTAACTCTTGACTCCGGCTCGGGGTAGGTCGCAATAACTACGCGCGGAGTAAGAGTTTCATCATACTTCTCTTCAAAAATGATGTTTTCATAAGAATATCCGGCTTTTAAAAGCTCGAGCAATGCGGTATTGCGGTCATAACCCACAACGTTAATCATATTGGCGGTAGAAGGACCTAAGCTTACTACAACCTCAACAGTTATACCCACTTCAACAACGTCGCCTGCCTTCGGGCTTTGGCTGATAATCTGTCCTTTTGCATATTCCTCGCTATACTGCTTGGATGAAACCTTAAATTTAATATCATCTTTATAGTCAGAGTCGCTTAAAACATCGGTATACATTCTGCCGACAAAATTAACGAGTTGTAATTTGCCGGTTGTGGTGTCTTCGGTTTTGCTGGTGGGAACCTCACTGTTAAAGGGAACGCTGCTGAAATTGTTGTTCACAGAGCTCCCTGCACCGTCTTCATTGTTATTAAAAAAGCCCATAAACCACATTACAAAGATAACTACAATTGCCAAAAGGAAAGCGGTGACTATACCGGCAACAAGACCGTAGACCTTTCCGGTACTCTTGCGCTTGTTTTGACGTGGATGACGCATATCTGTTTCCTCATTATTTTCAGGCCGAGTCTCAGGAGTGCGCAAGGCCTTCATTGAAATGGTTGCTGATGTCTGAGCCGATGAGACCGAAAGACCGGAGCGCATATTGTCAATGTTTTGGGTTCGGTCCTGCGGGAGTACCTGTAAAGCGTTGGCAAGCGTTTCTAAAACGGCTTTTGGGGTTTCACGGGCTATTTTTGCGGGAATAGTCATATTGTCGTCTTCAAGGCGTTTAGTAGCCTCTGGCGGCGGATTGCCGACTAATGAGCGATAAATTGTGGCGGCAAAGGCATAAATGTCGGTCCAAGGTCCTTGAGTGCCGGCGGCACCATACTGCTCAATCGCAGCAAAACCGGGGAAAAGCTGAGAGGTTAAAGAACTCTTGGCGCTGCGGCTTTCGGGGATACAAAAACCGCTCAGGTGAAGCTTGCCGTCTTTGCCTACAATAAGGGTGTCGGGCGAAATTCCCCTGTGAACGAAGCCGGCTTTATGCATTGCTGAAATTGAGGAAACAAGCGGCGCAAAAAGACTTCTGGCTTGGTCCCATTTCAAAAGACCGCCGTTGCGCATTAAAAACTCTCTTAAAGAAATGCCGGGAACGGCACGGGTTACGCGATAGGCGGTGTTGTTGGCTTCCCGAACATCCAAAACATCATAAAGGGCAGGGATTTCGTTTAATTTGAACAGTTCACGCGATAACTTAACAAAACTTAAGAGGGCGTCGTTAAAGCTGTATTCCGAGCCTGAAAGCATCAAAACCGTTGCTCCGTCGACATCACGCTCGCAAAGACCTAGCGGCAGAAATTCCCGAATATTAACGGTAGTGGCAGTAACGGTATCATAACCTATGTAGGTAACGCCTTCGCCGTTACAATCGGTAACCTTGCCGATAAGATAACGTGAGTCAAGCATAGTGCCGGGCACTAAATATAAAGGATTTGTCGGTTCCTCGGGGTTATAGCCGCAAATGGGGCATTTGCCATCTATAACCTTTTCGTTCATACAGCCGTAGCAAAGATTGTTGGAATTTATCATAAATAATTACTTCCCTTTCAATTTGCAAAGTAATTTAAAATTGCGTATTTACTCGTTTATTATAACACAAAACTAAAAGTGCCAGCTTTTATAGCGGCAAAGCCGCATGCCACATCGCAATGTGGCAGTTTTAGTGATTCAATGTTCTCAAACAAAAATCGCAGATTTTTAAATGCATACGCATTTCGGCGGCGTGCCACCGCCGTCGGTTTGAGGTTATTATATCATAAAACTAAAAGCGAGAGCTTTTATTGCGGCAAAGCCGCATGCCACATCGCAATGTGGCGGATTTAGTGATTCAATGTTCTCAAACAAAAATCGCAGATTTTTAAATGCATACGCATTTCGGCGGCGTGCCACCGCCGTCG
>JAZSCC010000109.1:0-10508 GCA_045602685.1 Acutalibacteraceae bacterium
CGACATTTAATAACCGTGTTGCCGAATTAATGCAAAACAATCCCGGAATGACGTTGGATGCAGCTCATAAAAAAGCAGTAACGGAGAATGTATACAATGTCATGTGGGCGGGAATTGGTGGGTTCTTTTCGGGTTCTAGTGGCGCTATGGTTTTTGGCGGTGCAAATCTTGCAAAGCAAAATAGTTATAACAAACAAGTGTATAATAACTTGGGGTTAAATATATCAAAAAACGGTAATACTCAAGATTTAATTAAGTTTGCTCAGAGTCTTGATAACAAGGCTGTAAACAAGGCGTTAGGCAAAGTGAAATCTAACGGTCAAGTTTCGAATGTTGCACTTGGAAAGATTGCAATAGCAGTGAAAGACAGTGTTAAGGAAACGTTGTCATCTTCTTCGGATTATAACGATTTTTTAAGCAAGGTTGAATCAATCGGTGCTATTGCTAACTCTGATATAGCAAGACAAATTTTTGCCACTACAGCTATTGAAGTTGTATCGCAACATAGTGAATGGACACAAAACGAATCTTCTGGTGAGAGTGGCGGAATGCAGAATACTTCCGAGCAGGCAAGAGTTATGGCGGAAATACCTGAAGGTATATTAAATAATGCTCTGGCTTACGTATCGGAAAGTGGGGGAGACATTTCTGTAGAGACTTTAGGAATAAGCCGTAGTTCCGAAATATATAAAAAAATGGAGTCCACAGGGATTGTGAACTCCAACGGAACAATTAAAAGTAGTGTTGTTATTGGTGAGGCTAACCGCCGTACAGCTGAGCAAAAGGCGACTAAAGCAACGGTGACAGAGAATTCTGCAACAAATGGTGGAACAAAAGTCACCACAGACAATAGTTCTTTTGGTGAGCAAAATGAAATCGCTGTCAATATGAACGAAACAGAGCGTGCTGAAATACTTCGGGACAAGACTATCACACCGGTTGAGGTTGATTCTGAGCAAAATAAGAATTTTGATTTTGACGAGCTTAAGAATAATATAAAAAGCAAGGTCGAAAAGGCCTTGTTAAAAAAATTCCGCGAGTTAGGATTTCTTAAAAAATATTCTTCAACAGCTATCGGCGATATTGAATTCGAATTTACCGGAGGCGGCGTCAGAAAGAGTCTTAATTCACAGGAAACTTTGTATGGTGGAACTAAAGCTGACTTTGCAAAAGCAGCTGCTAATTTACAAAGGTTACTTGATAATGCTGTTCTTATTGAAAGTCATACCGATAAAGCAAAGGGAACGGATAGAGAAAATCCGCGTTTAAAGCAAGTATATGTGTTACTTGGCGTAATGCATGATGGTAACAGCATCATACCGGTTCAGTTCGAGGTTAAACAATTTATTGATGATAATAATAGATTATATCTCGCTGTTGCCTTAACAAAAATAGAGACAAGCGTCATGGGCGATACGGCATCTGAACAGATGCGGACACGCCTGTTACCTGTCTCTAATATTAGTATACCCGATTTGTTTGCAAAAATCAACCCCGAGGATAGGAATTTTTTAAAATATATTCCTGATGAGTTTTTAAATGATGAGCAAATAACTTCAAAACGACGTGCTCAAAAAGAGGATGCAGATAAATACGGTGAACCCGAGCAGGGTGGATTTACTGATACGCCGGATAAGGATATCCAACGTGAGAGAACTGCCGACGATGAGATGAATGATTTTGCAACAGGTAAATATCGCACTCCGAGGCAACGTCAGGCAGAGTCGGTGGCTAATTTGTTTGGTATGAAAATATTTTGGGATGAGAAAATCGCTCACGCTTGTTATAATTACAAAACTCATTATATTTTTATGAATCCAAATCTCACTATCAGTGATATGTACGTTGTTATTTTTAAACATGAAATTGTGCATCATCTCGAACTTAAGAAAGGATATGACGGATTTAAGAATTATTTATTTAAAAACAGCATTAATTTTGCTGAATACTGTCATGCAAAACTTGATGAAATTTACGGTATTTTTGAGGGCACTGACCAAGAGGCTATTGAAGAGTACACAAAGTACGTATATGAACAGTATAAAAAATCTTCAGAGGTCCACCCGAGTGTTAAAAACAACTTTACAATGGAAATGGCTGAAATGGAAATGGTTGCCGACTTTGTGGGTGAGAGGTTACTTTTCGGTAAAGATGTTGATAAATCTATGAAGGCATTGACTGAATTAGCTCAGACTGACCGAAACCTTTTCCAAAGAATATGGGATTGGGTAAAGGACAAACTGGCATCCTTGAGAAAAAGAGGAGACCTGCAGGATAAAGCTATACGAAAGGATTTTGAATATCTTGAAAAACGACTCCAACGTGTATGGGATTCCAAGGATAAGAAAAACTATAATCCGGGTACAGAGGTGAAGTATAGTATTATAAATCTTGATAGTGGAAAATCGTATGTTCAAGCGTCTCGTCAAGTAATAAAAGGGAATAGCGTTGCTGAATGGCGTTCGCAAATTTCGGAGTTCTTTAATAAAGCGTTAAAAAATGGACCCATAGAGATTAAAACTGTTGAGGGTGATACTCTTATAATTAGTCGCGATACTGCAAATAAAGCTAGGTCAAAAGCAGCGACTGAAAACGGGGTAACTCGTGAACTTACAGACAATGAATTTTTAGTCAAACTTCATGCCGAAGCTCATATAGATGAGCTGGCAGAGATTTCAACTAAAAACAAAGGAGTTGTTGTTCCAGATTCTAAAAATCACAGTTTTGCCAAAGATGGTTTTACTTATAGAACGGTTTATTTTCAAGATTTTGATGGCGGATATTATCGAATTTCTCTTTCTGTGGGAGAAAACAATGGCGTTTCAACAATATACAATGTGGGCAAAATAAAAGCAGGTGACATACCTGACGGAAAAATAATTTCCACGATTGGCTCAAAGGCCGATATGTCACCTACTAATAATAGTATACCCAATTCTTCTGAAAATGTCAAGCATTACATAAGTTTTGATAAAGACGGCGAGCTTGATGTTATGGCTCCGCCAAAGCCAAAAGCCGAAAAAATTGCAGATACATTAACCGAGCGATTTGGTGAGTATATTGACCAAAGTAGTGAAGTCGATAACGCCAGCGTCGACCTTAAGGCAGATATTGAGCTGATTTTAGAACGTGCTAAAAACGGTAATCTTAACGGTGCGTTTGAATTGATTGGGAAAATATCAGAAAAATTTGATGTATCGAGTGAACTAAGGTTATCAATTGAACGTTACCTTGGCAGAGCTGCTGTTGAAAGAATGGTTGAGTATGGAAATTACCGTAGAGAAAGTACTTACGAGCGTAAGATTGCCAAACGGGATGAGCAAATCAAAAAGCTTCAGGAGGAATTAAACCAGTCTGACAGCCGTAAATACCACGAGGAACAGGAGCAAAAACGCATTAGCCGAGAGGACAGAGCAAAAAATCTTAAGAATTTCAGGAGTATTTATAATCGTCTTGCTACACGGTTGAATACAAATAGTGACGCTAAGCATATTCCACAACATTTAAAAGGTGTTATCGGTTCGTTCCTCGATACGTTTAAAACAGGATTTGTTGATGTTGATGGTAGTCGGCAACGCAGAAGATTAACGCGTAAAGATATTGGTGATTTTATTACTCAATACAGAGCAGTCGAAACCGATACACAAGGAACACCAAATATGGCTTTTGATGAATCTATAGTTGAATTCTTGAACGAGCTGTATGAAAAGGCGGAGCAATCAGAAAACGGTTTGCTAATTCAAAGTCTTGATATTTATGAAGTGATGATGCTTAGTAATGTTGCAAGCAATCTGTGGCAAATGGTTAGAATGGCAGAGGATACTTTTGTAGATGGCAGGGCAGTTAAATTTAAAACATTGTCCGAACCTTGCATCAAAAATTTAAAGTCTTTAAAAGATAAAAAGTCAATACGTAACAAGGCGGTAAGTTGGCTTCATAATCTTGAACAAGGCAATATAACACCTCCATATTTTTTTAAACATCTTGGTGAAGGATTTTATAATTTGTTTCAGGATATAGTTGAAGGTCAGGGTAAATGGGCATTGCATTTTAAATCAGCTAAATCGTTTGTTGAGCAAATAACCGAAAAATACAACTATTCAAATTGGAAAAATAACTTTGTTACTCTACATACAGATAAAGGTCAAAGTATTAAGTTAACCGTTGAGCAAGCCATGCAGTTGTACGCAACCGTTAAACGTCAAATAGGAAACAAAAAACAAAACGCTCAACATTTGAATATTGGTGGTATTGTGCTTGAAGACTCTCTTAATTCCTCAAATTTAAAGAAAATTAAGAAAGAACTAACAACTTTACAAAATGATAAATCACTTAACGATGTCAAGAAGAGTGCTAAAATCCGCGAGGTTTTATCCAGTTTTTATGAAACTTATAATAATTCTGCCATTCAGCTAAGTGTAAACGACCTTTTAAAAGTTGGAGACTTGTTATCCGCAGAGCAAAAAGGTTATGCGGATGCTTGGGTGGGGTATCTTTCAAATAATATGGCATCGCTCGGCAATGAAACCTCTATGTTGTTGTTTGGCTATGAGAAATTTACAGAAGATTACTATATACCATACAACAGTGCCGAAAATTACTTGTATTCACAGCCAGGCTTACCAAAAGGTGATGAACGTATTAAGCATTTGTCGTTCACTAAAAATACAAAAGTTAAGGCGGCAACGCCGCTTGTTTTAAGTTCGTTATCCGAAGTGTGTGCAGCTCATGTGGATAAAATGTGTATGTATAATGCTTTAACGATACCTCTTGAAAATCTTAATAAAGTGTTTAATTGCACCTTATATGATGATGTTGGTACACCTATAGAAAATGTCAAATCTGAAATTGAAAGAGCTTTTGGACCTAAAGCCGTTGAATACCTCAAGCGTTATATACAAGACGTTAACGGAACTGTTAGAACTTCAGGTGATGATAGTATCGCAGATTTTTGGATATCACGATATAAAAAAGGTGCCGTTTTAGCATCGCTGTCAGTTGTTGTGCAGCAACCTTCTGCAATGTTTAGGGCAATGGCGTACATTAACCCTAAATACTTCTTTGGCTTCAAGAACACATGGAATATAACTGACTTGTATGAGGAAGTGTGCAAGTATGCACCGGTTGCCATAGTAAAACAAATGGGTCGGTTTGATACGGGTGTGGGAGTTAGTAACACAAAATGGCTGTTAGAACAAAAAACGGTTATGGACAAGGTTGATGATAAACTTTCTTGGCTTGCTTCGAAAGCAGATGAAGTGACCTGGATAAACATTTGGAATGCAGTAAAAAGAGAAGCAAAAGCTGAGACTGACCTTAAGATAGGTAGTGAGGAATTCTTGCAATATTGCGGAAAGAGATTTACAGAGGTTATCAACTTGACTCAAGTATATGATTCCACTGTTACGAAGTCACAACATATGAGGGATAAAAGTGCTTACAAAAAAATGCTCACATCATTTATGTCTGAGCCTACAGTCACATACAATATGCTTGTTGACGCTGTTTATGAGGCAAAGAATAAAAACAAGGGCTTTATTGCACGTGTTTATGCTTCGGTTGTGGGTTCAATAATCGTTAACACTCTTTTAAAATCACTTGTTTATGCCGGTAGAGATGACGATGACGAAAAATCATACTGGGAAAAATATTTAAAGTCGGCCACTGGTAGTTTTTTAGATGACATTAATCCGTTTAATCTGGTGCCTTTTGTAAGGGACGCGTGGTCAATTTATCGAGGATATGATGTTGAACGCGCTGATATGACTCTTATTGATGAATTGATGTCCGCTATTGATATTTGGCTTAACGATGATAAGGGAATCGGTGAAAAAATTGAAAAACTGGCAGGAGGAATTTCGAATGTTTTTGGCATCCCTTTGAAGAATGTTATAAGGGATATTAAAGCAACTATAAACACAATTTCCGAGTTTTCTGATGAAGATAAAACATCTCTTACTAGTTTAAAATATTCTGCAATTGAAGGTTTGACTGGTGAAGAGAGTTTGGCTTCATACTACGAACGTATGGCCGAAGCTGCAGAGGAGGGTGATGAGGAAACATATAAGGAGATACAGTCACTGTTAACTCAAAGAGGAAAAGAAAGTTCAGATATAATGTCAGGAACCCAAAAAGCCGTTAAACAACTTGATAACGTTAAGGAAGGAACTGAAAAATACCTAAATAAACTTAAAGGAAATTCAACTTATGAAAAATTCGATGACGAGGATAGAGAAAAACTTGAATCTAAAATTAAAGAGGCGCTGGGTTTTGAAGTTCTTGACAATATGATTGCAGGTGATGATGCTAAATATGATGAGTTGTATTTAGCTCAACGGGATAATAATGCTCGATATAAGGCTTTAAAAAAGAAACTTACCGAGCAGGGAGTTAATGAATCAGATATTGAATTTAAACTATTCCTTGCAGAAATACGGTATCTTGAGAGAAAAGGTATAGATATCCATGAATGGGCATTAGCTGAACTTGCAAAAAGTAAAAAATATGCCGACAGTGATGGTTCAGGTGGTGTTTCAAAGAATGAGGTACGTCAGGCAATAAACAACATTGACCTTAATGACAGTAAAAAGAAAAAATTAAGTAGTTTCTATGACGTGGGGTGAGTCGCTTTCAAAATGTTTAGAATATTCGGTCCTCAGACGGATTTAACCGTCTGAGGATTTTGTTAGGGGTGTGATAGTTTAAAATTTATTTTGGCATATTTCATATAGCAAATTTAAAGGAGGTCAAAAATGGCAATAAGAACAATTGAGTATACCGTTACCAAAGACGGTATAACGCCACAGTCACAGCAGTTTGGTGGTGTTATGGGAGACCATAACGTTACGGAACTTTCGTTTAATTTAGACGAGACCCTTTTTGAAAGCATACATTCACATAGTGGTGGCAACCGTGTGGTATACCGTTTTGACGGTTACGACGGCAGTGGATTTATGGATTCAACCGTGCCGCAGGAGCTGACGGAAAAATCTTGCAGTTATATGTTGGAGGAATGGATAACCAGGCACGGCGGTAATATTAAAGTATTTCTTGTTATTACCGAGATAATTAATGATTCCACTGAGATGGAGTTGTATTCATTCCCGGCGGTTTTAAGGCTTATGAGCCGTCCTGACGGTTCACAAGTTGAGGAGGATGCAAGAGAAAGCCTGTCGGCGTTGGTTGAATCTGCAAAAAACAGTGCGGAGAGGGCAAAAGAAGCAGCAGACGATTCTGCTGATGTCGCTGAAACATTGAAAGTTGCTTTAGATGAAGTTGACAATTTATCTGCAACCGTTGAAAAGACTGATAATAAAGCTATTATTACAATCACTGATAAAAAAGGCACTGTTCATACCGCAGAGGTTTTAGACGGTCAAAAGGGTGAGAAAGGTGATAAAGGAGATAAAGGAGATAAAGGCGACAAGGGCGATACCACGGGAATTTATATAGGTTCGGGTGAAATGCCTGAAGATTATAATGTGCAGATTGACCCGAACGGAGATACTCTATCACTTGATTTTTTATATCACCAAATCGACCAAAGCGTAGAAAAGCAAACCAATGAAGCGTTACGCAATGTGTCTTGGAACAATCTGATTGACAAGCCTTTCTTTAATGAGGGAATAAAAACGGCAGGGTTGGATTATAGCAGTCTTCCTGAAGCGTGTATAGACCTTGGTGATATGAAATGGTATAAAGTTACAGATGATATATTAACTGAAGATGATTTAAAAGGTTCGGTGTTGTCGGCAACTGTTACTAATGCACAAGGTGAGACGGTTTCCGAGACTTTGACTATATCGCAGTTTACAGGGATAAGTGAGCAAGAGTTTGGTAACTTGTTTTTTGATTTGATATGTGATTCGTTAATATTTTATATTGCCGTTGCTACAAAGGCAGGACAGTTTGAGTCAGACGGTATTATAACTACCGTTCCTCAAATAGGCACATATCTCGCTTTATTTCCAATAGACGAAGGAACTCCAAACTCAATTTCGTTAGAATACGATTATGTAAAAACGCTTGATATTAAATTTATACCCGATTCTCTTTATACTGAAATAGACCAAAGGATTGAAAACTATATCAACGAAGCGTTAGGCGGTGAGTATTAATGACAAATGTATTAAGTAAATTGTTTGGTGATATTGCCGAGTCTATTCGTGATAAAACGGGCGGTACTGACAAAATGTCACCGAAAGATTTCCCTGCTCAAATTGACAGCATTACTGTTGGTAGCGGTGTTGGTGAAGGTTGTGTAACAGTTACCTTTGTGAATGGTGATAGCGTGATTTTTACTCGCCCTGTATATATTGGTGACGATTGCCCTGACCCAGTAACACAAGGAAGAATTGAAACACCGACAAAGGAAAGTACGGTTGACACAAATTATACTTTTAGCGGTTGGGCTTCTACTGACGGTGGAACGGCAAGTAATAATGTATTAAATAAAATCACTGAAGATACAGTTATTTATAGTGCGTTTACCGAAAGCGTGCGTTATTATACTGTTAGTTTCTATGACGGTGAAACGCTATTAAAAACGGAACAGATTGCTTATGGTGGCACTTCGTCATATACCTACAAAAAAGACAATTATCTATTTAATGGTTGGACACCCGAACCTACTAATGTAACAACGGATTTAATTTGTTACGGAATTTGGGAAGAAAGTTATTCCTTTGCTGACGCTTCTTGGGAATACATAGCCCAAATGTCGGAAAGTGGCAGAGCCGCTGAAGTGTTTGCAGTTGGTGATACTAAGACAATTCAAATTACGGCAAAAGACGGAAGTGAAATTGAATCAGACGTACAAATTGTCGGCTTTAATCACGATGACTTGGCAGACGGTACGGGCAAGGCAGGGATTTCCATTGTTTTTGTCAATGCGTTACATTATAACATTTTTGCAGACGATGCCTATAGTACGATGTTTCACAGCGGTGGAAGTTATATAAATGAGGGTGGAGTAAGAGAATTTTTGCATAATACAGTATATCAAAGTTTCCCCGAAGATTTAAGAAACCATATAAAAGTTGTAACAAAAACTACATCCACAAGTTATTCGAATGGGTATCAATACACTACAACTAACGATAAAATTTGGTATCCGAGTGCTGCAGAAATCACTACAAATACATATCGAGCTATTCTTACCGCCGATGGTGTTTTATATGAGTATTTTCAAACTGCTGACAATCGAAAAAAATATATTCAAGACATTAACGGTGTTGGAAGTTCTTATTTTGGTGATAGCGGTGTGACACTTTATTATGGATTACGTTCTGCAATTAGATATGGTACTAGTTTAGGTAACGGCAGTATTCTTTGCTACAACGGTGAGTTAGATTTTGCTGGAGCGTATGACGCTTGGTCAATCGGTTTCTGCATTTAAAAGGAGTTAGTTATGAAAGGAGTAATTCAATGTCTATTTTAAAAGTTAGAGACAAAGACGGAAATGTGCGAGAAATACTCGCTTTAAAAGGCGAGAAAGGTGATAGCGGTAAAGATGCAGATGTGTCTTTGATTACCAATGCACTTAAAGGTGAGGCTTCGGGGGAATTTGTGTATATTGATGACGTGTCACCGTTTGAGCATAATACGACAATTAAATTGTTAAACGGAAGTAATAATACCAAACTTGTAAAATGTGAAAATTTAGTCACTAATGATATTATTTCACAGGGCGATTTTGTAATTAAAGACGGGGTTTATTCTTCTTCTTGTAATGCGTGGGAGAATTTGATTTTAAAAGGCTCGTATTTAAACGCAGGAACAGAATATATTGTTCGTGTTAATGTTCTCGATTTTAAGTTAAACAGTAATGGAAATAATCTTACGAGTTATGCCGTTATCTTAAAATATGATGATGAAGAAAAAGTACCGCACGAAAGCGGTAAACTCGAACTTAATAAGTTGGGTTGGGTTGAACTTAAATACACGCCAAAAGTATCAGGTGTATATGACATTTATTGTTTTGGCAGAAGTGCCAAAGACGGCTCTGTATCATTCACCACGCCCCAGGTTATATCAAGAAAACACGGTACAGAATATGAGTTTGACCAAAACGGAATTATAAAAGACATCAAAAGTGTTTACCCAAGTTTTACATTAACCACAAGTACAGTTGGTGCAAAAATACAATGTGAATACAACAGAGATATAAACAAAGCTTTTGCCGAGCTTTATAAGGCAATCATATCTTTAGGAGGTAATATATAATGTTTATTTTGAAAAATTTTGTAAAATCGGGACTTATTAAAGCGGTTGGAAAAATGGCTGACTATCAGATTATTTTAAATGCTGTAGGTTGGCTTGAAAAGGGCGTTCTTACTGAAGATGACCTTGCAGAAATTCAAGCTGCTATCGACAAGCAGTATAAAGTTCTTGAAGAACCCGAAGTTCTTGAAGACATTGAAGTCACCGAGGGCGTTGAAGTTACTGAAGACATTGAAGTTACCGAGGATGTTGAGAAAAGTGAGGTTGAGGTTTAATGGCAATTAAAG
>JAZSCC010000110.1:0-2534 GCA_045602685.1 Acutalibacteraceae bacterium
CGTGGTTTTGACGGATTAGCCTTATTATATGTTTTTAAATAATAATTCAGGTTGGAAAAAGAAATTAAACGGTAAAGATTCTTTAATCCGGCCTGATTTTTAACCAAAATAATTTGGTGATAACGGGTAAGCGTGGTCGAATCTACACCGCCGTCAATACCGCCCTCTGTTTCCTGACCGTCAATATCGTTGACAAAATAATCCTCAACGCCATATATAATTTTAAAATCTGCGTCCTGATTTTTTTCAATTATTTTATTATATGCACTCATAGCATCAGGGAACGCCTGCACAACACCGTGGTCGGTAATTGCAACTGCCTTGTGTCCCCACTCGAATGCACGATTAACCACATTTTTCACGGGCGAAACGGCATCCATCTGTGACATACTTGTATGTAAATGCAACTCAATACGGGTTTCCTCGGCATTGTCGGTTTTGGCCGGTTTTTTCTTGACTGTAGCAAGGGCGTCCATATCAAGACAGTAATCCTTTTCCCAGTCATCCATTTGATAAACACCATGCACAACAACGCTGTTTCCTTTTTTAAGTGCATCTGAAAACGTATCATACAAATTATTGCTTATAAGTGTTTTAACTGTAATTGAGTTAGTTCCGTCATAAATTTGAAATTTAACACGGTAACCGTTACCTTTTTTGGTAGCATTAAGTTCGGAAAAGAACACCTCTCCCCAAACAAGACTCTCATCATCCTCGGGATTAATTTGTGAGAGAGGAATTAAATTACCGTGTAGTTTTTTGCCGTAAATCTGCTCAATGGTATCAGGCATAATATCGGCGTTTTCATAAATATTAAGGCCTGAAACCTTACGTCCTTCAATTTTTCGTGTTGTTGCACCTGCACCGGATTTGATGCCAACTTTAATCGGCTCTTGCTTGTATTCAGGTGCTTTGATTTCAACGTTTTCAAGCTGTCCTAAAAAAGCAACCTCGGCATTAATGCCAAAGCGTTCGGCAACAATATCGCAAAACTGACGTTCAAAACCACACTCTTTTATGACGTCAATTCCGCCAAATTTTAATGTAATAGACGTAACGGAATTCTTTTCGGCACCATCTGACACATCAAATTGAGCACCGTTAAAATAGCCGTTAAGCATAACATTAGAAGCCCGCAATTCGAGCGCTATATCCTCTGCCGCTAAAGAACTGTAACTTTCACTCTTATATTTAACACTAAACTTCATATTGTTAAGCTTTAAAGTGGCAGCAACATGGTCGGAAAGTTTTATAATTTGTTCTCTTTTTATGTACTCTGAGAAACGGCAACGGCAAAACATTTCTCTTTTGTCTGTATCAACATTACAGCACTCGATAAGGCCACCCTTGATATTATCATCAAAGCCGTCCAAAATATTGCCAAATACTTTATCTAACCGTTGCAGTTCCATTTTTTAAAACATCCTTTATAACTTTTCAATTTCCGCCAAAAGTTCAGTCAAAAGACTGTCCTCCGGCACTTTTCGTAAAATCTCGCCTTTTTTAAATATAATACCGCAGCCGTCACCACCCGCAACGCCGATGTCAGCCTCTTTTGCCTCTCCCGGACCGTTCACAACACAACCCATAATGGCAACCGTTAAGGTTTTATCACAATTTTTGAGTAGTTCTTCTGCCTTTTTAGCTAATTCTATAAGATTAATTCTTGTTCTTCCGCAGGTTGGACAGGAAACAATTTTAACCCCGTCATTACGAAGTCCTACTGCCTTTAAAATGTCTTTGGCGGCAGCAACCTCTTTTATCGGCTCATCGGTTAAGGAAACCCGAATTGTATCACCTATTCCGCGAAGTAAAAGTCCACCAATTCCTGCTGCCGAACTGATACTGCCCATACGTTCCGTTCCTGCCTCGGTAACGCCAACGTGCAATGGGTAACGGCATTTTTCTGCCGCTTTGGTATAAGCCTCATACATGGTCGGCACTGTGGACGATTTCATCGACAGTACAATATCATCAAAATCGTACTTTTCAAGTAACGATGAATGATATAACGCGCTTTCAACCAACGCATCGGCAGTCGGTCCGCCGAATTTAGCCAAGATTTCCTTTTCAACCGAGCCTGAATTCACCCCGATTCTAATCGGGATATTGTGCAATCTACAAGCATCGGCAACCGCCTTTACCCTTGAATCATCGCCAATGTTTCCCGGATTAATGCGAATCTTATCAACGCCTGCCGCAACCGACTCTAAAGCCAACCTATAATCAAAGTGAATATCAGCAACAACGGGTGTTTTAACCGCACTTTTCAACGCAGGAATTAACTTTACCGCATCCATATCGGGAATAGCGGCACGTATAATCTCACACCCCGCCTTTTCCAACGCTTTAGCCTGTGCAACACTCTTTTCTATATCATACGAGGGTGTATTAAGCATCGACTGAACGGTAACGGCATTCCCGCCACCGATAATGAGTGAGCCGACCTTAACCGGCTTTGTATTGTTTCGTGTATACATATTTTACACCTCTTTAGAAAAATCCGACAATATCCTTAACAGTAATAAATGCCA
>JAZSCC010000111.1:0-5249 GCA_045602685.1 Acutalibacteraceae bacterium
TTGCTCTATAATAACTTTATTATAAAATTATACATTTTAGTTAGGTGTTTGTCAAATATATTTTATGCAAATATCGTCTTTTTGTGCATATTCGGAGTGAATTATGAAGAAATCGGATTTTTATTATGAATTACCACAAAATTTAATTGCGCAAACTCCTGTTGAGCCACGCACTTCATCTAGACTTTTGGTATTAAACCGTTTTAACAATACTTATGAAGACAAGACTTTTTGTGATGTTTTGGATTATCTTAAAACGGGCGACTGTCTGATTATGAACGATACAAGGGTATTACCTGCTCGAATTTTCGGCACACGTAAGGACACCGGTTCGGTTGTTGAGTTTGTTTTACTTAAAGAAAAGCAGCATATGGTTTGGGAATGCTTGGCAGGTCCCGGTAAAAAGGCAAAACCCGGTAAGATTTTTGATTTCGGTGATGAATTATCCTGCGAGGTTATAGATGTTACACCTGAGGGTAATCGCATTGTTAAATTTGAGTGTGACGGCGTTTTTTATGACGTTTTGGATAGGGTCGGTCAAATGCCGTTACCTCCCTATATTACCGAAAAACTTAATGATAAAGAGCGTTATCAAACAGTTTATTCTAAAGAGTTAGGCTCTGCTGCTGCACCAACCGCAGGACTGCACTTTACAACCGAATTTTTGGATAAAATCAGGGAAAAGGGTATAAATATTGGCTTTGTTACTTTGCACGTTGGCTTAGGTACATTCCGTCCGGTTAAGGTTGATGAAATTACCGACCATAAAATGCATTCGGAACACTATTTTTTGCCTCAAAAAACAGCTGATTTAATTAATGAAACTAAGCAAAACGGCGGCAGAGTAATATGTGTTGGCACAACGTCCTGCAGAACACTTGAAAGCGCAGCCAATAAGGGTGAAATCACGGAATGCAGTGACGATACCGATATATTCATTTATCCGGGCTATAAGTTTAAATGTATGGATGGACTTATCACTAATTTTCATTTACCCGAAAGTACACTGATTATGTTAGTTAGTGCCTTTGCGGGCTATGATTTTACAATGGAGGCATATCGACATGCAGTTGAGCAAAAGTACCGCTTTTTCTCATTTGGCGATGCGATGCTGATATTATAAATTGAGGTTTGATTATGTTTAAGGTTTTGAAAAAAGAGGGTACTGCCAGAAGAGGTGTGTTTGAAACAGTACACGGTACAGTCCAAACACCTGCATTTATGAACGTTGCGACCTGTGCCGCTATCAAAGGCGGTGTTTCTGCGTTTGATATGGCTGACGATTTGCATACTCAGGTTATGCTTTGTAATACATATCATTTACATTTGCGCCCGGGGGACGAGCTTGTTAAAAACTTTGGCGGACTTCACAAATTTACCGGTTGGCAAGGTCCTATATTGACCGATAGCGGTGGTTTTCAGGTTTTTTCTCTTGCATCTTTGCGCAAAATAAACGAAGAGGGTGTAACCTTTAATTCTCATATTGACGGTCGAAAGATTTTCATGGGACCGGAAGAAAGTATGAAGATACAGTCTAATTTGGGTTCTACTATTGCTATGGCGTTTGACGAATGTGTTGAAAACCCTGCTGAGCACGAATATTCAAGACAATCGTGCCTTAGAACAACGCGTTGGTTAAAACGTTGTAAAGCTAAAATGTCTGAGCTAAATCAAGCTGAGGGCACAGTTAATCCCAAACAGTTGCTTTTTGGCATAAATCAAGGCTGTACGTATGAAGATTTACGTGTTGAACATATGAAAACTATAGCCGATTTAGATTTAGACGGTTATGCTATAGGCGGTCTTGCTGTCGGTGAGCCTGCTGAGGTTATGTATCATATTATTGAACAGGTTGAACCGCATATGCCAACTGATAAAATCCGTTATTTAATGGGCGTTGGTACTCCTGCTAATATTTTAGAGGGAGTAGACCGGGGAGTTGACCTTTTTGACTGTGTAATGCCAAGCCGAAATGCAAGACATGGACATTTGTTTACTTGGGATGGAATCCGAAACCTTAATAACGAGAAATATAAGGATGACCACGAGCCGATTGAAACGGGTTGTCAGTGCCCGACCTGCCGACGTCATTCCCGAGCATATGTTCGTCACTTGATTAAGGCAGGGGAAATGCTCGGACAACGTCTTTGTGTCCAGCATAACCTTTATTTTTATAATACACTTATGGAAAAAATCCGAGAAAATCTAGATAATGGCACATTTAAGGAATTTAAGGATAGCGTCATTGATAAAATCGCTACAAGAATATAAATTGTACTTGCTTTTTTTATAGTTTTGTAGTAATATGTGTTTAACAAATTTTGGAGGAATTATAAATGCAAGGCTTAATTACAATGATACCCATGCTTTTAATCTTCGGTGGTATGATTTTCTTTATGAACCGTTCGCAGAAGAAAAAGCAGAAAAAGGAAGAGGAGCAGAGAAATTCTGTACAGGTTGGTGACGAGATTGTTACCATCGGCGGTTTTGTTTTCCGCGTAATTTCGGTTAAGGATGACCACTATATTGTTGAGTCTCCGGCAGACCACTCAAAAAACAAGGTTATGAAATGGGCTTTATCTTCGGTTATTACCATTCATGACACCACCCCCGCAAAATAAGTAATAATTTAAAGTGCCGTCCCGTATACTTGTACGGGACGGTGTTTTTATGAAATACAATAACATTGATAATAACGGTTTTATGATGTCGACACTATACGGTATTATTTTAGGATTTGCCAGTTTGCTGCTTTTAACATTATTTTCAGCATTTGTATTAGCAGCTTTAAAACTAAGTACAAATATTTCAAATGTCATCGCAGTTGTGATATTAGCTTTATCTGCACTGTTATGTGGTTATTCATCAGCCAAAAAGCTTAAATCAAGAGCTTTAATAATAGGTGCTGCAGCCGGGACCTTGTTTTATTTAACTATTGCCGTTATATCCGCAGCAGTAACCAAAAGCGGCTTCTCAAGTGTATTCTTATTGAGAATGTTAATCTGTTTTATTTGTTCAGAGACAGGAGCGTTCTTGAGTACTGTAAAACGTAATAAAAGTAAGTATATATAATTATGGTGTATAAAATAACCGGGCTGCTGTCCCGGTTATTTTATTTTTATATTTTCATCTCATTTCAAAATCTGATACGCGTTTGAATGCTTTGGCTAAACAGTCGGTGAATGTAATTGAAAGGTTGATTTACAGTTGACTTGAATTTTAGGTTATGGTAAAATCATAAGAGAATAATTATATTAAAAACTATAAATTTTTTTGTTTAATTTCTGACAGTTATAATTTAAATTCAAACACTCATATACTACATTTAGGGTGAGGGTATGATAAAAAGAGTTTTGTTTGGATTTGTGGTAGTTGCTGTATTGATTTCAGTTAGTTTGTTCACAGTTTTTCAGGATAATTTATTTGGAATTACGGCATCGTCTAACCCAAAAAGCACTGCACCCACTGTAATTATTGACGCCGGCCACGGTGGGTTTGACGGTGGTGCCGTAGCTTTTGACGGTACCGTAGAAAAGGAACTTAATTTAAAAATTGCTCTAAGATTAGATACTATACTGCAGGCTTTGGGATATAAAACAGTAATGGTAAGAACTGAGGACATTGCCGTAAATGACCCAAGCGACCGTGGTGTAAGTGCCAAGGTCAGCGATATAAAAACGAGAGTTGAGCTGATGAATAAACACCCAAAAGCAATTTTTGTAAGTATACATATGAACAAATACCAAACAACCCAACCCCACGGTGCTCAGGTGTTCTATTCTAAAATCGACAACTCTGAAACTTTAGCAAAATTGATTCAAGGTTCGATTGCAACTCACGTTCAAACCGATAACAAACGAGTTGTTAAGCAAACGACAAAGGATATTTATTTGCTTTACCATGCAACAGTTCCAAGCGTGATTGTTGAGTGCGGTTTTTTGAGTAATAATGCTGATTTAAGTAACCTTAAATCGTCGGACTATCAGTTGAAAATTGCTTTTTCAATAGCAAACGGAATTGTGAAATATTATAATGAAGTTTAATTTTAGGAGAATAAAATGGCTAAATTAAAAACAACATATATTTGCTCAAATTGCGGCTATACATCACCTAAATGGTACGGTCAATGCCCGCAGTGTAAAGAATGGAACACTTTAAATGAGGAAATTGAGTCAAAATCAAGTATTACTGCTGTTTCAAGTTCTGCTAAATCACGCGATTTTTCTTCGGTAACCTCGGTTTTTGAAATTTCAACAGAAGACGAATTGCGTTATAAGACCGGAATAGGGGAATTTGACCGGGTTTTAGGCGGTGGTCTTGTAAAAGGCTCGGTTGTGCTTCTGTCGGGTGACCCGGGTATAGGTAAATCAACCTTACTTATGCAGGCCTGTGGAACATTTGCAAAAGACAAAAATGTTTTGTATGTTTCAGGTGAAGAATCTGCAAAACAGTTAAAATTACGCGCCGAGCGTCTTTCGGTCAATAATGCTTCTTTGTCAGTTATGACCGAAACCGACGTTGAAACGGTTTGTGAATACATAAAACTTAATAAGCCTGAGATTGTTATGATTGACTCGATTCAGACTATGAATCATAATGAGATTCAGTCTTCACCCGGCAGTGTAACACAGGTCAGGGAATGTACCAACATTTTATTAAGGGTAGGTAAGGCTCTTGATATCCCCATAATTATTGTCGGTCACGTTAATAAAGACGGTGCGATTGCAGGTCCCAAGGTTATGGAGCATATTGTTGATGCCGTATTGTACTTTGAGGGCGAACGTAACTATGCATATCGCATTTTAAGAGCGGTTAAAAACCGTTTTGGCTCAACAAATGAAATCGGCGTTTTCGAAATGAACGATATAGGATTAAGTGAGGTTGAAAATCCTTCGGCAGCCTTGCTTTCAGAGCGTAATATAAATGTGTCCGGTAACTGTATTTCATGCGTTATGGAGGGTTCTAGACCGATTTTAGCTGAAGTGCAGAGTTTGGTTTCAACATCCGGTTACGGAAATGCCAAAAGAATGTCGACAGGCTTTGATTTTAACCGTTTAAGCCTATTGTTAGCAGTTCTAGAAAAACGGTTTGGTTACAGATTTTCTACTATGGATACATATTTGAATATTGTCGGCGGTTTACGCTTGGATGAGCCTGCTGCTGATTTGGCTGTGGCATTAGCATTAGTTTCAGGTATTACGGACAAGCCTGTGCCTGATGATGTTGTAGCAATCGGTGAAATCGGACTT